>JBIKQY010000210.1:0-5014 GCA_044349465.1 Limnohabitans sp.
CAGCCGCTTTGGCTGAACCCGGCGTGGATGTGCGCATTTTCGGCAAACCCACCACCCGTCCCTACCGCCGCATGGCGGTGGCGCTGGCCCAAGGCGACAACGCGCTGCAACGGGCGCGTGAGGCGGCCAGCAAAATCAAGGTGGTGGTGTCCAAGCCATGAGAAACCGCATTTTGGTCACCGGTGGCGCGGGCTATATCGGATCGCACACGGTGCTGGCCCTCCTTGAGGCCGGTCATGAGGTGCTCATCGTCGACAACCTGAGCAACAGCAGCGCGAAGGTCTTGCCGCGTCTCGAACAACTCAGCGGCCAAGTCATCCCTTTTGTTCAGGCCGATGTGCGCGATGGCGCCGCGCTCGACCGGATCTTTGCCGAACACCGCATCGACGGCGTCATCCACTTCGCGGGCCTCAAAGCCGTGGGCGAGTCGGTGGCGCAGCCCCTGCGTTACTTCGACAACAACGTCGGCAGCACCTTGGCCCTGTTGCAAGCCATGGACCGTGCAGGCGTGCGCCGCATCGTTTTCAGCTCATCGGCCACGGTGTATGGCGACCCCGAACAGGTGCCCATCACCGAAAGCAGCCGCCTGCAGGTGACCAACCCTTACGGCCGCACCAAGCTGATCTGCGAAGACATCCTGCGCGACCTGCTGGTGTCTGACCCGCGTTGGCAAGTGGCCATCCTGCGTTACTTCAATCCCGTGGGCGCGCACATCAGCGGCACCATCGGCGAGCACCCGAACGGCATCCCCAACAACCTCATGCCTTTCATCACCCAGGTGGCGGTGGGCCAACGCGAGTTTTTGAGCATCTTCGGCCAGGACTACCCCACGTCCGATGGCACGGGGGTGCGCGACTACATCCATGTGGTCGATCTTGCGCAAGGCCATTTGGCGGCGTTGAACTACTTGCAAGATCAGCAAGCCAGCATCACCGTCAACCTGGGCACCGGCAGGGGCGTGAGTGTGAAAGAACTGGCCGACACCTTTGCCCGTGTGACGGGTGTGCCTGTGCCCTACCGCTTTGTGGACCGCCGCCCGGGCGATGTGGCGGCCTGTTACGCCGACACGCGCCTGGCCCAGGAAGCCCTAGGCTGGCAGGCGCAACTCGGGGTCGAGCGCATGTGCCAGGACGCCTGGCGTTGGCAATCGAACAATCCCAAGGGGTATTGACGCGGGCAGGGTCCCTGGAACGGAAGCCCGTGATGGCCTGCTTGCGGGATCACTCAGCGCAAGGGTGGACGGATCAGGCCACCGAAGTATCGGCTTAGGAAAATTTATCGGCCTCAGCCCACAAGGCCGCCGCCGCATCCTTGGCCGCCAACAGGGGCTGGCCTGTCATCGGCCAGACAATGCCCACCGTCGGGTCATCCCAGCGCAAGCTGCGCTCGTGGGTGGGGTACCAATAATCGGTGGTTTTGTACAAAAATTCGGCCGTTTCACTGAGCACCACAAAACCGTGCGCAAAACCCGGTGGCACCCACAGCTGTTGGTGTTTTTGAGCATCCAGGTACACCCCTACCCATTGGCCAAAAGTGGCCGAGCTTTGACGCAAATCCACCACCGCATCAAACACCTGGCCTTGCACCACGCGCACCAGCTTGCCTTGGGGATTCTGGATCTGGTAGTGCAAGCCGCGCAAAACGCCTTGCGCGGATTTGCTGTGGTTGTCCTGCACAAAGGGCAAATCAACGCCTGTTTTTTCAGCAAAATCGCGCTGGTTGAAGGACTCGAAGAAAAAGCCCCGCGCGTCACCAAAGACCTTGGGCTCCAGGATCAGGACTTCGGGAATGGCGGTGGGTGTGACGGTGTAGGGCATTACTTGAGCAAGTTCAACAGGTATTGGCCATACGCATTTTTGGCCAAGGGCGCTGCCAGCTTTTGCACCGCTGCGGCATCGATCCACTTTTGATGGAAAGCGATTTCTTCCGGACAGGCCACCATCAGGCCCTGGCGTTTTTGCAGCGTGGCGATGAAACCCGCTGCCTCCAGCAAGCTGTCATGTGTGCCCGTGTCCAGCCAGGCGTAGCCCCGGCCCATGATTTCCACGTTCAGTTGGTTCAGGGCCAGATAGCGCTTGTTCACATCGGTGATTTCCAACTCGCCACGGGCGGAGGGCTGGATGTCGGCCGCAATGTCACACACTTGGCTGTCGTAAAAATACAAGCCCGTGACGGCGTAGTTGCTCTTGGGGGCCTTGGGTTTTTCTTCGATCGACAAAGCCCGCATGGCCGCATCGAAATCGACCACGCCGTAGCGCTCGGGATCGTGCACATGGTAGGCAAAGACACTGGCCCCGCTGGTGCGCGAATGGGCACTGGCCAGCAGCTTGACCAGATCATGGCCGTAAAAAATGTTGTCCCCCAGCACCAGCGCACTGGGGTCCTGACCCACAAAATCCTTGCCAATGATGAAGGCTTGCGCCAGGCCATCGGGGCTGGGTTGCACCGCGTACTGGATGTTCATGCCCCATTGGCTGCCGTCGCCCATCAGTTCGGTAAAACGTGGCGTGTCTTGCGGGGTGCTGATCAGCAGCACATCGCGAATGCCCGCCAGCATGAGCGTGGTCAGCGGGTAATACACCATGGGCTTGTCGTACACCGGCATGAGCTGCTTGCTCACCGCTTGGGTCACGGGGTACAGACGGGTGCCGGAGCCGCCTGCGAGGATGATGCCTTTTCGATTGATCATGGCTTATTTTAGGGGATGGACTTTTGTCAGGCGAGACGCGATCGACCGCAAGGACACGATAATCAGGGCCATGGAATTGACCGCCCTCTTGATTCTGGTTTATTTCGCCTGGCTGGTCGTGGCCTTGCGCAAGCGCCAGCGCACGGTCCAAGGACCCTGGCTGTTCCTGCTGCGGGCCTTTTTCCCCAACTGGCAGTTTTTTCACGGCCTGGGGCCAGCGCCTCGGCTGTGGGTGCGTGCCCAGGACAAAGCAGATCAATGGTCCAACTGGCAATTGGTTGACCCCCGCTTGCCGCGCCAGGCCTGGCACCTCTTGCACAACCCGTCCGTGAACCTGGCCCTGTCGCACCAGAATCTGGTAGAACACTTGGCCACCGACGTCCACGATCTCGCCGAAAACGCCGACATCCGCGATTGTGTGAGCTACCAATTGGTGACACGTCTGGCGCGGGATGCCGTTCAAGGCGGTTGCTGGGCCGATACCCCCATGGTGCATCGGCCTGATGGGTTTGACCCCAAAGCGTTTCAGTTCGAAGTCCGTTTGCTGCGCCTGGGCCAACCCGGCGATGCGCAATTGTTGTTGTCCCCCGTGATGCGTCTTCACCCATGAATATGGACCTGCCCCTGGCCATCCGGGCCTTTGAGGTCCTGCTCGGCTGGAGTCTGCTGTTGCAAAGTGCCGAGTACCTGCGCTTGCGCTCACTTGATCGGGTAGGCGACTGGCACATCCAACGCGCCGAAGTGCCCAACGCTTGGGTCCGCCAAGGGCTGGACATTCTCTACCAGCCCACCCCTTATGCCTGCATGCTGTGGCTGCGCGCTGCACTGGCCTTGGTCTTGATGCTCGGTCACGCCGGT
Organism: Limnohabitans sp.; assembly: GCA_044349465.1. Classification (GTDB taxonomy): domain Bacteria; phylum Pseudomonadota; class Gammaproteobacteria; order Burkholderiales; family Burkholderiaceae_C; genus Limnohabitans_A. The sequence goes on from JBIKQY010000210.1 coordinate 3,548, forward strand.
CCGGGCAGCGCTGTGCTCTTGTTCGTCATGGCGCTGCTACTGCTGCTGCGTTGGCGAGGCGCCTTCAACGGCGGCAGCGATTTCATGACCCTGGTGGGTCTGACCGGCTTGCTATTGGCCAAAGTGTTGGGACTTTTTACGGACACCGCCAGCGCTTGGCATGCCGCGCTTTGGTATGTGGCGGTGCAAAGCCTGAGCTCTTACTTTGTGTCGGGCTGGGTCAAGCTAATGCGCCCTGAATGGCGCTCGGGTCGGGCTTTGACGGTTTTTCTGGACAACGGTGTTTATGGCCCATTGCCTGCAAACAGCATTTACCGGCAACCTCGCCTGGCCATGCTGTGCAGCTGGGGATTCACGCTTTGGGAAGGCTTGTTTCCATTGGCCTTGCTCGATGTTCGCCTGGCCGTCATGTTTTGCGCCATCGCTGCGGTGTTTCACTTTTTGGTGTTCTGGTTTTTTGGACTCAACCGTTTTTTTTGGGCCTGGCTGAGCACCTTTCCCGCCATTCTTTACTGCGCATCGGTCTGACTCCGTTTGCAAGGCATCTTGGCCCCGCCCGGCGCAGGCCCAAGCCCTTGAAGGCTTCGCCAAACCGCTTGATTTTGTGCACGATGCAACGCTCACGCACAAGTTTGAACCTGCGTGACGCCTTGCGCTGGACCAGACCTTGAGGGCCTGCGAAAATATTCAAATGAATACAAGCTCCAACGCCACAGCGTCTTCGTCGCCTTTCGCCCCCCTGCAAAACGACAGCTTCTTGCGCGCTTGTCTGCGCCAAGCCACCGACCACACCCCCGTCTGGCTCATGCGCCAGGCTGGACGGTATTTGCCCGAGTACTGCGCCACCCGCGCCAAAGCCGGCAGCTTCATGGGCCTGGCCACCAACGTCGACTACGCGACCGAAGTGACCCTGCAGCCCCTCGACCGTTACCCGCTCGACGCGTCCATCTTGTTTTCCGACATCCTCACCGTTCCCGACGCCATGGGCTTGGGCCTGAGCTTCGCCATGGGCGAAGGCCCGCGCTTTGCCAAAAACGTGCGCGACGAAGCCGCCGTGGCCGAGCTGGCCGTGCCCGACATGAACAAACTGCGCTATGTGTTCGATGCGGTGACGTCAATTCGCAAGGCGCTGAACGGCCGCGTGCCGCTGATCGGTTTTTCTGGCAGCCCCTGGACGCTGGCGTGCTACATGGTCGAGGGCGCAGGCTCTGACGACTACCGCCACGTCAAAACCCTGATGTACAGCCGCCCAGACCTGATGCACCGCATTTTGGCCATCAACGCCGACGCCGTGGCCCTGTACCTGAACACCCAAATCGAAGCCGGTGCCCAAGCCGTCATGGTGTTTGACAGCTGGGGCGGCGTGCTGGCCGATGGGGCTTTTCAGCAGTTCAGCCTGGCCTATACGGCCCGCGTGCTGAGCCAGCTCAAAACCGAGCACAACGGCCAGCGCATCCCCAGCATCGT
>JBIKQY010000211.1:0-5001 GCA_044349465.1 Limnohabitans sp.
GCAGGGCTTGACCAGCTTGAAGTCGTTGGCGTGGGTGCCGCCTTCGTAGGGGTCGTTGAACAACCACACATCACCCGGCTGCATGCCGCCGCGCTCAGCGGCCACGCGCATGGCCGCCCGCACGGCAAAAGCCATGGCCCCCACAAACACGGGCAGGCCCGACTTGCCCTGGATCAGGGTGTCGCCGGTGATGGCGTCGTACAGGCCGTGGCAAGCGTCGTGTGCCTCGGCAATGATGGGGTTGAAGGCGCTGCGGTAGAGCGTCGCGTCCATCTCGTCGGCGATTTGTTCGAGTCGACCGCGCAGTACGGCCAGGGTCACCGGATCCATCGCAGCAGGTGTTTGAGAAGCTGAAACCATCGGGTTCATCCTTGTTTTCTATTCTTGAGCAAGGGCAACAAACCGCCTGCATCGACCATGTCCATCAGAAAATCAGGAATCGGCGCGCAAGCCAGAACCTGACCGTTGGCACGCATCACCTGCGGCGTGTCACCGTCAAACTGCAAAGCCACACGCTCGCCTTCTTCGATCTTGTCGGCTTCGGGGCAAGTCAGCAGCAACAAACCCAAATTGAAGGCGTTGCGAAAATACAGACCGCTGTACGACGGCGCGATCACCGCCGCCAGGCCCAGGTGCCGCAGCACGCCTGCCGCCTGCTCGCGGGATGACCCGATGCCAAAGTTGGCCCCGGCCACGATCACGTCGCCTTCGTGCACACCAGATGCAAAGTCGCTGCGCACCGCCTCCAGACAATGCCAGCCAATCACTTCCAGGCCGTGTTTCATGTAAGCGCCGGGGGCCAGCGCATCGGTGTCCACATCGGCACCCACACGCCAAACGCGTGCGTTTTGGAAACTGCGTTTGTTCATGCCAGCACCTCGCGTGCGTCGCTGATGCGCCCGCGCAAAGCCGAAGCCGCCACGGTGTAGGGCGAGGCCAAATACACGTTCACGCTGGCCGGGCCCATGCGGCCCTTGAAATTGCGGGCGGTGGTTGAGATCACGGTAGAGCCTTCTGGGAACGTCGCGCCGTAACCTGCACACGCACCGCAGCTGTTGGGCAGCACCGTGGCCCCGGCGTCCAGCAGGATTTGCATCACGCCTTCTTGTGTGGCTTGCGCTTGTTCGCGGGCACTGGCGGGGGCCACCATGAGCTGCACCCCTGCGGCCACGCGCTGGCCCTTGAGCACCGACGCAGCGGCACGCAGGTCTTCGAGCTTGGCCCCGGTGCAAGCACCGATGTAGGCAATGTTCGGCAACACGTCGGCAAACGCGCTCACATCCCGTGTGTTGGCCGGGCTGTGTGGCGCGGCCACTTGGGGGCTGAGGGTGTTGGCATCAAAGTCTTGCTGTTCGTACACGGCGTCTTCGTCGGTGAACCATTGCTCGGCCCCAGACAAATGCTCAGGGGCCACGCCAATGCCGCGCAGATAAGCCAAGGTCGTGTCGTCAGCGGCAATCAGCCCCGCCTGCGCGCCCATCTCGGCGCTCATGTTGGACAGCGTCATGCGCTCGGCCATCGACAGCGCCTGCACGGCGGGTCCGGCAAATTCCACCGCTTGGTATTGCCCACCGTTCATGCCAAAACGCCCCACCATGTGCAGCATCATGTCCTTGGCCGACACACCGTGTTGCAGGCGGCCTGACCAATGCATGCGCAAGGTGCGCGGCACCTGCACCCAAATTTGACCGGTGACGCACACGCCCAGCATCTCGGTCGCGCCGATGCCAAACATGTAGCAGCCAAAGGCACCGCCTGTGGGCGAATGCGAGTCGCCACCCACGCAAAACATGCCGGGCTTCAAATGGCCCCGCTCAGGCAGCACCACATGGCAAATGCCCTCGCTGTCGATCACATGCGGCAGCTGCCATTGTTTGGCCGTGTCGCGAGCGATCTGGACGATCTGCTGCGCATCGGCGTCTTGCGCGGGCACATAGTGGTCCAGCACCAGCACCACTTTGTTTTTGTCCCAGATCTCGGCCCCCAGTTCGTCGAGCATGGGCTTCAGACGTCTGGGACCCGACGAGTCATGGAACATGGCCAAGTCCACCTTGCAGGTGACCACTTCGCCCACGGCCACATGGGCGCGGCCTGCAGCGCGGGCAATGAGTTTTTGCGCCAGGGTTTGCGACACAGCGGCGCTCATTCTGGTTTCGCTCCGGCGTACTGCACCACCTTGCGCCAGCGCACGATCTCACTGTCCACAAAGCGGGCGAATTCTTCTGGGCTATTGCCCACGGGTGTGGCACCTTCGTTTTCGATGCGGCGCTTGACCTCGGGCGACTGCACGGCGGCGCGGGCCGCATCCGCCAAACGTTTGGTCAATTCAGGGCTCATGCGAGCCGGGCCAAACAGACCAAACCAGGCGCTGGACTCATAACCCGGCAAGCTCTCGCCAATCGCAGGCACATCCGGGAAAGCCGCCAGCCGCTTGGCGCTGGTCACGCCCAGCGCCTTGAGCTTGCCCGCCTTGATGTGCGTTTGCACATTGCCGACTGCTGCGAACATCAGGTCCACTTGACCGGCCAGCACGTCTTGCACCGCAGGGGCTGTGCCCCGGTAAGGGATGTTGACAATGAACACGCCTGCTTGCATCTTGAACGCATCACCCGCCATGTGCAGCGAGGAACCTAAAGCGCCAATGGCAAAGTTCAGCTGACCCGGTTTGGCTTTGGCCAACTTGACCAACTCGGCCGCGTTGTTGGCGGGCACCTTGGGGTGAGCCACCAAAATCGATGGCGAAGTGGACACCATGGTCAGCGGCGTGAAATCTTTCACCGGGTCAAACGGCAAACTGGGGTAGAGCGAGGCATTGATGGCGTGGCTGGTGAAGCTCATGAGCAGCGTGTTGCCATCGGGCGCGGCCTTGGCCACGGCGTCAGCAGCCAAATTGCCGCCCGCGCCGGGCTTGTTCTCGACCACCACGGTACGGGCCAGTTGCGTGCCCAGCACCGTGGCCAATGTGCGGGCCATGGTGTCGGTGGTGCCGCCCGCGGGCGCGCCCACCAAAATCTTGATGGGCGGCTGCGGTTGGGCATGCGCACCACCGGCCCAAGCAACACAGACCAAGGCCGTGCCCAACACCAGAGAACGGCGTGTCGTGGTGAGGCGAGGAGAGATTTTTGTGTGTGTCATGCGGCTGTCCTGCGTGTCAAAAATTCAAACGGTTTCCAGCGGCTTGGGGCCAGCACAGCCCGCCAGCCTCACATGCCCAAATAGGCTTGCCTCAGCGCGTCACTGGCCAACAACTGGGCCGGTGTGCCGGTGAAACGGATCTGGCCGTTTTCCATCACATACGCACGGTCGGCGATGTCGAGCGACTGGCCGACGTTTTGCTCCACCAGCAAGATCGCCAAACCGCTGCTGCGCAGCTGCGAGATCAGGCCAAACAACTCTTCCACCAAGAGCGGAGACAAACCCAGCGAGGGCTCGTCCAGAATCAACAAGCGCGGCTCGGCCATCAGGCCCCGGCCAATCGCCAGCATCTGCTGCTCGCCACCGCTCAAAGTGCCCGCCAACTGCGCCACGCGCTCTTTCAGTCGCGGGAAAGTTTCGTACACCTTGTCCAGGTTTTGCAGCTTGCGCTCACGCCCCCGGGTGAAGGCGCCCAGCTCCAGGTTCTCGTGCACGCTCAGGTTGGGAAAGACCTTGCGGCCTTCGGGCACTTGGATCAAACCGTGCTTGACCACCTGGCGCGAATGCAGACCGGTGATGTCTTGATCGTCAAAGCCCACTTGGCCCGCGCGCGCAGCCACCAGGCCACTCAGCGTGAGGTTGAGTGTGGTCTTGCCCGCGCCGTTGCTGCCCAAAAGCGCCACCAGCTCACCGGGCATGACCTGCAGGTCCACACCGCGCAAGACCTCGACCACGCCGTAGCCCGATTTGAGGCCCTGCACATTCAACAAAGCGCTCATGCCTGAACCTCCTGCGCTGTTTTGGCTTGGGCCGCGTTCTTTTGCAAACGCTCGGCCGTGCCGTGGCCCAGATAAGCCTCGACCACGGCTTTGTTGTTCGTGACTTCTGCCGGTGTGCCTTGGGCAATCAACTGCCCCTGCGCCAGCACCCAAACCTCTTGCGCCAGGCTCATCACCGCTTGCATGACGTGCTCGATCATCAGCACCGTCACGCCGCTTTGGGCAATGCCTTGCACCACCGGGATCATCTCGGCGATTTCTTGCGGGTTCAGACCCGCCAACACCTCGTCAAGCAGCAGCAATCGCGGCCGTGTGGCGAGTGCACGGGCCAACTCCAGGCGCTTGCGCCCCGCCACCGTCAGGTCGCTGGCCAGCTTGTCCAGCTGTGGGCCGAGGCCCACTTGGCTGGCCACCGACTCGGCAAATTCAAGCGCCTCGGCGCGGCGCGGCAAATGCAGGTGCGCGCCGACCGCGATGTTTTCGCGCACCGTCTGCGCCGCAAAGGGCTGCACGATCTGGAACGTGCGCGTCAGGCCCATGCGGGCATTGATGTGCGGCGGCTGCCCGGTGATGTCCTGGCCTGCAAACACCACACGGCCCGTGTCGGGGATGAGGAAGCCCGACATGAGCGCAAACAAAGTGGTTTTGCCAGCGCCATTGGGACCGATCAAGGCGCTGAGGCGCCCCTCGGTCACCGACAGGCTCACGTTTTGCACGGCTTTGAGGCCACCAAAAGACTTGCCCACGCCCTCGATCTGCAGCAGCGTGCTCATGATTTGTCTCCGTCTAACTTGCTGCCACGCAACCACTGCAGCGGCGTGATGGTGCCCAACCCCGCAATGCCGCGTGGCAAGAACATCACAATGACGATCAGCACCACGCCATAAATGACCATGTTGATGCCCGGCAACTGACCGAACAGGTTGCGTGTGACGTCCGCCAGGATGTGCAGGCTCACCGCACCCAAGAGCGGTCCCCACAGCGTGCCCATGCCGCCCACAATCGCGCCCACCAAGGCCTCGACCGAGGTGTGCGCGCCGAAGGCAATGCCCGGATCGATGTACTGGAACACCTGCACATAAAACGC
>JBIKQY010000212.1:0-4998 GCA_044349465.1 Limnohabitans sp.
TCGCAGTAGGTGCCGGGGCGTACGCCTTGGCCTTCTGGCAAACCGACCGCACGACCGACCATCTTTTGAGCCAGCGTGAAGCCAGCTTTGGTCGACGCGGGCACGGTAGGCAGGCGGAACACGGTGGATGCGGGCAGGCCCAGGAACTCACGCGCCTTGGCGGTGAGCGAGCGGCCGATGATCAGGTTGATGCGGCCACCGGCGCGCACTTCGTCAAACAACACATCGCTCTTGAGTTGGAAAGATGTGACGGTTTCACCGTTCTTCACGATCTTGCCGTCGTAGGGCAGGATGTCGATCACGTCGCCCATTTCCAGCTTGGACACGTCGACTTCGATCGGCAACGCGCCGGAGTCTTCTTGCGTGTTGAAGAAGATGGGGGCGATCTTGCCGCCCAAGGTCACACCACCGAAGCGCTTGTTGGGCACAAAGGGGATGTCTTGGCCGGTGGCCCAGATCACGCTGTTGGTGGCCGATTTACGGCTGGAACCAGTACCGACCACGTCACCGACGTAAGCCACCAAGTGGCCTTTTTTCTTGAGGTCGTCGATGAACTGCATCGGGCCGCGCTTGCCGTCATCTTCGGGCTTGAAGGCTGCGCCTTCGCGGGTGTTTTTCAACATCGCCAAATAGTGCAAGGGGATGTCAGGACGGCTCCAGGCGTCAGGCGCGGGCGACAGGTCGTCGGTGTTGGTCTCGCCGGGCACCTTGAACACGGTGACGGTGATTTTTTTCTCGACTTCGGGGCGGGTAGTGAACCACTCGGCACCGGCCCAGCTTTGCATGACGTCCTTGGCCTTGGCATTGCCCGCCTTGGCTTTTTCAGCGACATCGTTGAAAAAGTCGAACATCAACAAGGTCTTTTTGAGGGCTTCAGCGGCCACGCCAGCCACTTCAGCGCTGTCGAGCAATTCGATCAGCGGGTGAACGTTGTAGCCGCCCACCATGGTGCCCAGCAGCTCGGTGGCTTTGGCTTTGGAGACCAAACCCACGCTGATTTCGCCGTGCGCCACGGCGGCCAAGAAAGAGGCCTTGACCTTGGCCGCATCGTCCACGCCTGGAGGCACCCGGTGCGTCAGCAGGTCCATCAAAAAGGCGTCTTCGCCAGCAGGTGGGTTCTTGATCAACTCAATCAGTTCAGCCACTTGTTTGGCATCAAGAGGCAGGGGCGGGATGCCCAATGCAGCGCGTTCGGCTGCGTGTTCACGGTACGCTTTCAACATGGTTTTTTCTCCGTTCAGTCAAAGTCAATCGTTGGATCTGCCCATGCCGGTTTTGTCAAACAGGCTGGGCGGCGGGTTGGTTTTCATGTCTTGGCCATAGGCCACTTGTTCGGGGTGTGCACAGTCGTCGGCCACGCGTCGGCCTTTTTTCTGGTCCATCAGCATGGACTTGTTGGCCAGTTGCAGCCAAACAGCCCCGGCTTTTTTGTCCTCCAGGCGCAGTGCACCGGTGCTGGTGCGCACGGGGTACATGCGGTAACGGAAGCCTTTGCCCAGCACATGGAAGTAGCCCGGTGCCGCCGCATCGGCTTCGACACGCACGCTGGCCCCCATCTCACAGGGCATGAGGCCTTGGTGAATTTGCTGGGCGATGACCAAGTCTTGCGACACTGAATCTGACGCGCTGTGGGCCACGGGGGTGGCCACAGCCAAACCAGAGACCACTGGTGACAGGGGCGGCATGGCAGTCAACGCCGGGGAAGTAGCCAAGGGCGGCACAGCGGACAGGGAATTTGGTGCAGACGCATCGCCGCGCGTGGGCTGCACCTCGGTCCAAGCAGGCAAGGCCTGCATGGGTTCAGGAGTCTGTGAAGTGTTGAGCAGAGGCGGTGAGACGAATGCCGGCACACCCTCTGCAGGGACCGCAGCAACTGGCAACTGTGTGCTCTGTAGCTTGGAGGCTTTGGCCAAGGCAGCCGCCTGGGCCTGTGCCTCTACTATGGCGCGGGCCTGCAGGCGAGCCGTGAGATCGGCTGCCGCGCGCGCTTTGGCCTGCGCTGACGTCTGGGGCTGCTGCGCCTTGGCCCCCGATTGGCCCTGGCTTTGCGCCCAGACAGGCAGCAGCGTGGCAAATACCAGAACAACAAGGCGCTTGTGCATGGACATCCCTTTGAAGACTCCGGACATCATGACAGGCTGGGTTCCGAACGCCGTGGCGCCACATCAAACAAAGCCTGCATCGGAGCGGGCAAATGGCGGCCAGTTCGGTGCGCACGCTCGATCAGTTGCCAAAAAAAGCGGTAACTGGCCCGGTCATGCAATTGACCGGCATGGCTGATGGGTGCCCAGTCGGCCGCCTGAGCGGCCTCGATGATCTGGCTGGCTTGGTCAATTTGTGCCTCGCTGGGGGCCATGGCCTCCAGGATGGGGCGAATCTGGTCGGGGTGGATGCTCCACATGCGGGTGTAACCCAGCTCACGGGCGGCCTTTTGGGCCGCAGTGCGAATGGCATCGGTGTTCTTGAATTCGGTGACCACGCAGTGCGAGGGCACTTTGCCGTGGGCGTGGCAGGCGCTGGCGATTTCGAGCTTGGCACGCATTATCAAAGGGTGTGTAAATTGCCCCTGAATGCCCATGCCCTCGGCGGGAATGGCTCCCGCATGGGCTGACACAAAATCCATCAGGCCAAAGCTGATCGACTGCACGCGGGGGTGGGCGGCGATGTCAAAGGCCTGGTGCACGGCTGCAGGTGACTCGATCAGCACATGCACCGGCAAATGGCCGGCTCCTGCGGTGATCAAGGCAGCTTGAACGCGGTCCACATCGGCCACGCTCTCGACTTTGGGCACCATGATGTGTGTCAAAACGCGCCCTGCACGGCCCGCGATGTGGCTCACATCGGCTTCAAAACTGGGATGGTCCACCGGGTGGACCCGCACAGCGATGCGCGCATCGGCGCGAGCGGCTTTTGTGGCGAGTGCCAACTCGGTCACCAGGGCTGCGTGTTCTGCTTCGCCACCGACTGGTGCACCGTCTTCACAGTCCAGGGTGACATCGAAGACGCAAGTGCCAAACTCTTGCGTCATCTCGGCCTGCAGCTGCAGGCTCTTGCGCATCCGCGCCTCTACCCCGCTGTAATGGTCACAGACCGACAGCTGCACGCTCCCGGCTTGTGCCCCCAGCAAAATATGGCGCGGATGACTCACTTTGACGACTCTGCCCTGAATCAGATCAGGTGAGCCACGCCCGCTTGCTCGTCGGTCAGCTCTTTCAGAGTCTTGTCGATGCAGCCTTGGCTGAACGCGTCGATTTCCAGACCTTCCACAACTTTGTACTCGCCGTTTTCGCAAGTGACAGGGAAGCCGAACATCACGTCTTTGGGAATGCCATACCAGCCTTGTGAAGGAATGCCCATGGTGACCCACTTGCCGTTGGTGCCCAAGGCCCAGTCGCGCATGTGGTCGATGGCGGCGTTGGCTGCCGAAGCGGCCGAAGACAGGCCACGGGCTTCGATGATGGCCGCACCACGCTTGCCCACGGTGGGCAGGAACACGTTGGCGTTCCACTCTTGGTCGTTGATCATGGCCTTGACCGATTCGCCCTTGATGGTCGCGAAGCGGTAGTCGGCGTACATGGTGGGCGAGTGGTTGCCCCAGACGCACAGTTTTTCGATGTCGGCCACGGCTTTGCCAGTCTTGGCAGCGATTTGCGACAGGGCCCGGTTGTGGTCCAGACGCAGCATGGCGGTGAAATTGCCGGGTTTGAGGTCTGGTGCGGCCTTCATGGCGATGTAAGCGTTGGTGTTGGCGGGGTTGCCCACGACCAGCACTTTGACGTCACGCGAAGCGACAGCGTTCAGGGCCTTGCCTTGCGCGGTGAAGATGGCACCGTTGATGGCGAGCAACTCAGCGCGCTCCATGCCAGGGCCGCGTGGACGCGAACCGACGAGCAGTGCGTAGTCGACGTCTTTGAATGCGGTCATCGGGTCGCCATGGGCTTCCATGCCCACCAACAATGGGAACGCGCAGTCTTCGAGTTCCATCATCACGCCCTTGAGCGCTTTTTGTGGGCCTTCGACTGGCACTTCGAGCAATTGCAGGATGACGGGCTGGTCTTTGCCCAGCATTTCGCCGGAGGCGATGCGGAACAACAATGCGTAACCGATTTGACCTGCTGCGCCGGTAACGGCAACGCGGACGGGCTTTTTGCTCATGGTGGAAAACTCCGAAGTGTTGAAAACAAGCGTTGCGGTCCGCTGCCAACATCCATGTCGGCAAGGCCGTCCGGCGCACCGGACCCGCGCTGGCGGTCTTTGTTCCAACAAAGCCACCAGTGCAAGCAAACAGCTTTCGAGTGTACCCGCGAAAACCCTGATTCGTCAATTTGTCTTATGTCTTATATAAGATATGATGGCGCTCCAGACGTGCACCTGACCCGCATGCCTGGCCCGCCCTCATGAACCCATCCTTGCCCCCGACCGATACCCTTGTTGCAGCTGCTGATTCACAAGCCGCCACACCCGCTTTCAGCCCGCTGTACCAACAGATCAAGGGCTTGATCCTGCAAAGCCTGCAGGCCAGCGAGTGGAAGCCCGGCGAATCCATCCCCAGCGAAATGGAGCTGGCCGCACGCTACCGGGTCAGCCAAGGCACCGTGCGCAAAGCCATCGACGAACTGGCCAGTGGACATCTGCTGATCCGCAAGCAAGGCAAAGGCACCTTTGTCGCCACCCACGCCGAGCACCAGGTGCAGTACCGATTTTTGAAACTGGTGCCCGATCAGGGCGACTTGAACACCGAAGGCCCCGCCCAGCGTGAAATTGTCGACTGCAAACGCTTGCGCGCCTCGGCCGAGATCGCCCGCGCTCTGGCTTTGCGCTCTGGCGACACCGTGCTGCAAGTTCGAAGAGTTCTTTCGTTTGCAAAAGTCCCCACCATCCTGGAAGACCTGTGGTTGCCCGGCACCCCCTTCAAGGGCCTGACGGCCGAGCGCCTGGCCGACTACCACGGCCCCATGTACGCCCTGTTTGAAACCGAGTTTGGTGTTCGCATGGTGC
>JBIKQY010000213.1:0-4997 GCA_044349465.1 Limnohabitans sp.
GGCGGGCGGCCGATTCGGGCAGCACGCCCACGCCCACACCGGCTTCGATCATGCGGCAGGCCGACTCGAAGCTGCTGACCTGGATGCGCACCTTCAGCGGCTTGTTCAGCAGCTCGCATTCGCGGTTGAGGAAGGCGTGCAAGGCGCTGGCTTCGTGCAGGCCCACATGGTCAAACTCCAGCGCGTCAATGAGCTGCATGCTGGGCAGGTCGGCCACGGGGTGGTGCTCGGGCACCACCAGCACCAGGCTGTCAGAGCGGTAGGGCAAGGTCTGCAGGTTTTCGGTTCGCACTGAGCCGGCCACGATGCCGATGTCGGTCTTGCCGTCCATCACGGCGCGCACGATTTCATTCGAGAGTTTTTCCTGCAGGTCGATGTTCACGTCCGGGTGCGTGGCCAGGTAGCGCTTGAGCACTTCAGGCAAGAACTCGCCCAGCGCGGTAGTGTTGGCGTAAACGCGCAGGTGGCCTTTGATGCCGCTGGCATATTCCTGCAGGTCGCCGCGCAGGTGTTCGATCTGCCCGAGCACCAGCCGCGCGCGGTGCACAAAGGCTTGCCCCGGCGGTGTGAGGGTGACGCCCTGGCTGTGGCGGTTGAGCAGCTTGGCGCCGATGCTTTCTTCAAGGTTTTTGATGCGTGTGCTGGCCGCAGGCAGCGAGATGTGCGAGGCCTCGGCCCCTTTGGTGAGGCTGTTGGCTTCGGCCACCCGCACCATGAGGCGCAAATCCACCAGATCGAAATGAACAGACATGGGGGGGATTGTGACAGCGAGCCGAGGGTCAGCGGCGGCGCGGAAGGGGTTTTGGGTAGGAGCGCACCCCGTGCGCGATGGTTTTTAAAAAGGCGTGTGCCACGCCCATCGCACACAAGGTGGGTGCCTACGCGGTCAGCAAAATCTGACGCGCCAGCAGCAGCACCGGTGGGTCGACCATCTTGCCGTCCACGCTGAAAGCGCCGCCATGGGCCTGCGCTTCAGCGGCGAGCACGCGTTCGGCCCAAGTGCGTTCGGCCTCGGTCGGGGCCAGGGCCTGGTGCACGCCCGCCACCTGCGCGGGGTGGATGCACAGCTTGGCGCCAAAGCCAAAGCGGCGGCTGCGCTGGGCGTCTTGCGCCAGCACCTGCGCATCGGTCGTGGCGGTGGTCACGCCGTCCACCGGGGCGGGCAAACCGGCGCGGCGCGAAGCCACCACCATGGCCAGCCGGATGGGGGCAAGTTCGGCTTCGTCAGGTCCGCAGACGATGCGCAAATCGGCCTGCAAGTCGATGTGGCCCAAACCCAGACGCAGCACACCCAGGGTGCGGGCGATGGACTCCATTTGCCCCACGCCTTCGGCGCTTTCAATCAAGGGCAGCACCGGCACACGGCACGCTGTGAAGGCATGTTCAAGCTGCTGCGGGTTTTCTGCCTTGGGCAGCATGAGCGCGCCCAGGCCGGGCAAGTGGCTGAGCGCGGCCAAGTCGGCCTCGTGCCAGGGGGTGCCTGCGGGGTTCACGCGCACCAAAAGTCGTGCGCGTTGGTCGGCGTCAAAGTCTGGCCAGGCCTGCGCCAGCGCGGTGCGTGCCGCGTCTTTGGCGTCCAGCGGCACCGCGTCTTCCAGGTCGATGATGACCGCATCCGCACCGCTGGCCAGGGCCTTGGCAAAGCGCTCGGGGCGGTTGCCGGGCACAAACAAAAAGCTGCGCGCCTGCGCCAGCTGGGATGGCGGCAAAGACTGGGCTGGCGATGCTGACTGCGAGGGCATCAGCCCGCTCATGACAGCAACGCGCCGACCTTGGGCCAAGTGGCCACTTGCCAAAGCGCATCCACGCTTTGGCGCATGGCTTCGGGCGTGGCACCGCCGCTGAAGGCGGCCAGGCGCAGGGCTTTGTCGGTGATCTCTTGACGCGAGAGGGTGTTGCCCGGGTCGCCCTTGGGCTCGTCCACACGGCCGTGCAGCACACGCCCGTCTGTGGTGGTGACGGTGACCTTGCCGATCCAGCGCTTGGGATAAGCGCCGTCCACCTCGGCGTCGAGTTCCATCGTGACCTTGTCGCGCAGGGCTTGCGTCTGCTGGCTCAAAAAGTCGCGGTCGAATTCGGTCAAGCCCGCATGGCCGTGCTGCGCCACCAGCGCCAACACCGTGCCCATGGAGAACTTGCTCTGGTGCACCGTGGTGGGCTGCACCACCGGGCCCAGCACGTCGATCGCGCCCTGGTGCACATGCGTGACGACTTTGGCCAGGTCATCAAGTTTCAGGCCATTCGTCTGCATGACGTGCAGCAGCGCATCGGCCGCCGGGTGCGTGTGGCGGCAGCTGGCGTGGTACTTGAACGAGGTCTCGGCCGTGGCCCAACGCGTGCCCAGGCCGTCCACCAGGCGGCTCGGATCGGCGTCGCTCGACATGCCAGCGGCCATGCCTTGTGGGCCTTCCAGAATATCGGCTGCGCCCGTGAAGCCGTCTTGGGCCAAGTAGGCCGACATGAGGCCTGCAGCGGCGGCGTGCGCGGTGTGCAGCTGTTTGCTGTCGGCGGCGGTGCGCAAAAACTCCCACAAGCCCGCTGACTGCGTGCCGGCCGAGCCCAGCGCGTGCAGCATCTGCTGCGCGTTCAGGCCCAGCAGGTGGCCCACAGCGGCGGCCGCGGCCAGCGTGCCTGCGGTGCCAGTGGTGTGGAACACGCGGTAGTGCGAGCGCCCCAAAAATTCCCCCACGCGGATGCCCACTTCGTAGCCCACCACCGAAGCGGCCAGCAGCTGCTGGCCACTCGCGCCCAGGGCTTGGGCCACCGCCACAGCAGGCGGGAACACCACGGTGGCCGGGTGGAACACCGAGCCGTTGTGCACATCGTCTTGCTCGGCCACATGCGAGGCGGCGGCGTTGGCCATGGCGGCCAAATAAGGCGTGGTGCGTGCGCCGTTGATGATGACTTCGGAAGGGCCTTGGGCGGGACCCATGGCTTGCGCAAAGCGGGTGATGCTTTCCACCGGGCGCGTGCCGTGCCCGGCCACGGCCGAGCCAAACCAGTCGACCAGCAGGTCTTCAATCTTGCGGACAACCGGCGCGGGGATGTCTTCAAAGCGCAGCGCGGCTGCGAAGGCTGCGAGTTGGGCGGTGTTCGATGTCATGTTCTCTCCTTTGTTTTCGTTCAAGCTCCTGTAGGAGCCCACCCCTGTGGGCGATAGGCGTGGAACATGCACTCAACAGCATCGCCGTGCACACCATCGCCCACGGGGTGGGCTCCTACAAAAAATCCATGCCTGAGCTGCGGCTCAAATCTTCAAGAGGCCATACGCCTAAAAATTCACGGTTCATATGGCCTGCTTATTCCGCAAGGCTTGCACAGCCGCATCGTCCAGGCCCAGCTCGCGCAAGATGGCTTCGGTGTGTTCGCCCACGGCGGGCACGGGGTCCATGCGGTAGTCGTATCGGTTGTTGCGCCCGGGCGGCAGCAGAGCCGGGATGTCGCCCGCAGGCGAGCCCACCTGTTGCCAGCGTTGGCGGGCCTTGAGTTGCGGGTGCGCCCACACACCGGCCATGTCGTTCATGCGGGCGTTGGCGATTTGCGCTTGGTCCAAGCGCGCTTCGACTTCGGCGGTGGTCATGGCCGCGAACACGCCCAAAATCAGTTGCTGCAGCTCGGCGCGGTTGACGTTGCGCAGGGCGTTGGTGTGAAAGCGCGCATCGGTGGCCAAGGCCGCATCGCTCAGCACCACTTCGCAAAATACTTTCCACTCGCGTTCGTTTTGCAAGCCCAGCATCACCGTGCCGCCGTCGCCCGCCGCAAACGGGCCGTAGGGGTAGATGCTGGCGTGCGAGGCTGCCGTGCGCGGTGGCGGCGCTGCACCTTCATAGGCGTAGTACAGCGGGTAGCCCATCCACTCGCTCAGCGCTTCGAGCATGGACACGTCGATGTGACTGCCCTGGCCGGTTTTGCCGCGCAAGAGCAGCGCCGAGAGGATGTTGGTGTAAGCGTACATGCCGGCCGCGATGTCGGCCATGGAGTTGCCCGCTTTGGACGGGGCCTCGGGCGTGCCGGTGATCGACAGCAAACCCGCTTCGCTCTGGATCAAGAGGTCATAGGCTTTCTTGTCGCGGTAGGGGCCGTCTTCGCCATAGCCCGAGATGTCGCAAACGATCAGCTTGGGGTGCGTGGCGCTGAGGGCTTCAAACGACAGACCCATGCGCGCGGCCGCACCGGGCGCGAGGTTTTGCACCAGCACGTCGGCGTCTTGGAGCAGGTCGCGCAGCACGGCCATGGCGTCCGGGTTTTTCAGGTCGAGCGTCAGGCTTTCTTTGGAGCGGTTGGTCCACACAAAGTGCGAGGCCTGGCCGCGCACCCGCGTGTCATAAGCCCGCGCAAAGTCGCCCGCGCCGGGGCGTTCAACCTTGATGACGCGTGCGCCCAAGTCGGCCAATTGCCGCGTGCAAAACGGCGCGGCGATCGCGTGTTCGAGTGAGACGACGGTGATACCGTCCAGAGGTCTTGTCATATCGATCTGGGTCCGAAATTTTTGAATGAATTCAAGTGCAGTGCATGCATACCGCTGCGTTTTTCTGCGTAGGAGCCCACCCCTGTGGGCGATGGTTTGAAAGGCGTGTGCCACGCCTTATCGCCCACGGGGTGGGCTCCTGCAAATTCAATGTTTTTCATCGGTATCGGCTGAACACTCGCATTTAAAACGAACGTGGCAGCCCGAGGATGTGCTCGGCCACGTAGCTGAAGATCATGTTGGTCGAGACCGGTGCGACCTGGTACAGGCGCGTTTCGCGGAACTTGCGCTCGATGTCGTATTCGCACGCAAAGCCAAAGCCGCCGTGCGTTTGCAGGCAGACGTTGGCCGCTTCCCAGCTGGCCTTGGCCGCGAGGTACTTGGCCATGTTGGCTTCGGCCCCGGCGTTTTGCATGGCGTCGATTTTTTCGCAGGCCTTCCAGCGCATCAGGTTGGCCGCTTCCAGCTCGATGAAGGCGTCAGCAATCGGAAACTGCACGCCCTGGTTTTGGCCAATCGGGCGGCCAAA
>JBIKQY010000214.1:0-4994 GCA_044349465.1 Limnohabitans sp.
ATCACCCGCGACGAAGCCCTGTATGTGCCACTGCACCACCAGATGCGCCCTTGGTCCATGAAGAAAAATGTGAGCATTGCGCACAACTCCAACGATGCGCCCAAGATGTACTACGCCACCGTCAGCAAGTGATCTTGAGTTGACCCACCCTGCTCCGCCTGCGCGGGGCAGGGTTTCAAGCGCGAAAGGGGCCCTGCGCCCCGCGTGGCTTGCAGCAGCGCACAGCCACCATGTCTACGCCTTTGTCACCCGGCGCTGACGCGCCCCACTCCCCCACGCCTTACCTGGGTTTTGCCATCGTCGGCTGCGGTGCCGCGATCGCCCCGCTCGACTTCGCGGTCAATGTGGCGTTTCCGGCCATGACCGAAGCCTTCGCTTTAGCCACACCCGACATCCGTTGGGTGGCGGTGTGCTATGTCATCACCTACGGCAGCCTGATGCTGTTTTGCGGTGTGTTGGGCGACCGAATGGGCCACTTGCGCGTGTTCCGCTGGGGCTTGGTGCTGTCGGCGTTGGGCTTGGCGGCCTGTGCGGCGGCTCCGGCGTATGGATGGCTGCTGGCTGGGCGTGTTTTGCAAGGCATCGGGGTGGCGCTGACCTTGTCCTGTGCGCCTGCCTTGGCCATGGGCTTGGTGGCTGTCGGCCAACGCACGCAGGCGCTGTCGGTGTATGGCGCCATGTTTGCGGCGGCGGGTTTGCTGGCCCCATTGCTTGGGGGCATCAGCATGCTGCATTGGGGTTGGGCCGGGGTGTACGGTTTTCGGGTGCCGATTGTGCTGTTGGCCTGGCTGTGCACGCCCTGGTTGGTCCGTCGCCTGCGGTCGCAGACATTGAGTACACCCGGCGATGTCAGCCAGGCGGGCAGCGTGCGGGGGCTGTGGTGCCTCATGCGGCGCGATGCCGATTTCGCCTGGATCAATTTGCTCAGTGTCGTGGTCCAATTTTGCAGTTTCACCATTGCACTGAGCTTGCCCTATGCCTTGCCTGCGGCGGGCTGGAGCGGCACAGCCACGGGTGCCATGCTGGCCATTTGGCTCCTGGGTGTGCTGGTGGGCTCGGGCGTGGCACCTGCGCTGCTGCGCCACATGAGCCTGCGGGCTGCTGGCCATTGGGCGCAAGGCATCATGGTCATGGGGCTGGCGTGGATTGGCGCAATGTCGATGGCGCAAGCCTGGCCCTTCTTGGCCCTGGCCTTGGTGGTTCAGGGCGTGGGCTTGGGGGCGTTTCAGGTGGTCTACGCCGACCAGGTGGTGGCCACCTTGCCCGACTCGGCGCGGGGCCTGTCGGGCAGCCTGACCCTGGTGACCCGCACCGTGGGCATCGTGGCCGCTGCCATGTTCTGGCTGTGGATGATGGACTGGCTGCAAGGCCGGGCTTGGGCTCAGGGTGCCTCAGACCCTGAGGCGATGTGGGCGGGCACCATCGGCCTTCTGCCCTGGGCGTCAGGGCTGGCGCTGGCCTTGGCTTTGCTGAGTGTGTGGCGACACCTTCGGCGCGTGCCCTGAGGTGCGGTCGCAAGTTCAGAACTTATGGATCCGGTCCGATGAAGTTTGAATGGACCGTGTTGGTGTCGAGCATACGGCTATTGTTGTCTTTGTAGGAGCCCACCCCTGTGGGCGATGGCTTGCAGGGCGTGTTGCACGCCCATCGCCAACAGGGGTGGGCTCCTACCCAAGAAAGCCATCCTTTGACTGTTGTTCAGACTTCAAGTGGCCGAATCAATAGGGCCTAGCCGTTTGCACATCCAAAGCCATGGCGCAGCCAATCAGGGCCGGTTGTTCGGCCCGGATCACATAGGTCGGGATGCGTTGCATGTAGCTTGCAAAGCGGCCTTTGGCCTCGAACGCGGCTCTAAAACCCGAGCGCGCAAAGTAGTCGCCCAAGCGGCCAATCACGCCGCCGCCGATGTAGATGCCCCCGCGTGCACCGAGGGTCAGGGCCAGGTTGGCGGCGGCGTTGCCCAGCATGCTGCACATACAGGCCAGCGCTTCTTCGCAGGCCACATCGCTGGCGGCCAAGCCGCGTTCGCTCACCTGCGCAGCCACTAGGGCTTCGGGCTCGGTACCGTTCAGTTGGCAAATGGCGCGGTACAAATTCTCCAGACCCATGCCCGAGATGACCCGCTCGGCCGAGACGTGGGGGTAGGTCTGCCACAGCACGCGCAAGATGTCGGCTTCGCGCTCGCTGGTGGGCGACAGGCTCACATGCCCGCCTTCGCCCGCAATGGGCACCCAGTCGCCCTGACGTGAGCGCACCAACGACGACACGCCGAGGCCAGTGCCGGGGCCGATCAGGCCTTTGGGGGCGTTGGATACGGGCTCGCCCGGGCCGATTTGCTCCAGATCACGGCCATTCAAAGCGGGAGCCGCCATGGCCATAGCCTCCCAATCGTTGAGCATGAGCAAGCCGTCCAGGCCCAGCGACTGGCGCGTGGCTTCGATGGAAAACTGCCAATGGTTGTTGGTCATTTTCAGCAGATCGCCGTCGATCGGGTTGGCGATCGCAATGCAGGCTTGGCGCACAGCCGTCTGGCCCACTTGCTGCAGGTAGGCGCTGGCGGCGGCCGCCAGATCGGGGAACTGCCCGGTGGGCAAGGTCACTTCGTGTGTGATGGGCGAGCCATTGCCCATCACCAGGGCAAAGCGGGCATTGGTGCCGCCGATGTCGCCGAGGAGGTGAGGGGCTGGGTCAGAGTGGATAGGGTTCATGGTGGCGGCGGTTTGTAGGCAAGCAAGCGTATCAGCCTGAACGCTTGTTTTGAACGTGCCCGGTTACTAACGTGTTTCAATTTCCGGGGTAGGCAGTGGGCACCATGGGCAAACTCACGCGCACGCGCAGGCCTTGGGGTTTGGCATCGCTCAGTAACACATGGCCGTCGTGGCGCTCCACGATTTCTTTGACGATGGCCAAGCCCAGTCCGCAGCCGTTGCCTGCATCGGTGGCTCGCACAAAACGCTCGAACACGATGGCTTGGTCGCGCTTGTGAATGCCGGGGCCGTTGTCGATGACCTCTAGCCATGCCATGGGCTGGCTCGGGTGTTGGTGGGCCTGCGGGGCAGGCTTGACCCGCACCGTGACCTGGCGTGCAGGTCCTGCGTATTGCAAGGCGTTGTCGATCAGGTTGGTCAGTGCTTCGCGCATGAGCAATTCATTGGCATTGACCCACACCGGCTGGTGGTGTTGGTCGTCCATGCCCAGATCGATCTGGGCTTTCAAGGCGCGTGGCACCCATTCGGCCGTCAGTGTTTGGGCCATGCGGTGCAGGTCAAAACGCTGTCTGTCGTGGGCCATGACCGATTCAGGCTCGGCCCGTGCCAGCGTCAAAAGCTGGTTGACCAGGTGGGCGCTGCGGGTGGCGCTGTCGTGCACGCGCTGCAAACGGGCGTGTAACTCGGGGTCGTTGGTCGATTGCAGGGCGATTTCGGTCTGGCTTTTAAGACCTGCCAAGGGGGTGCGCAATTGGTGGGCCGCATCGCCAATGAAGCGCTTTTGGGTGGCCACGGTGTTTTGCACGGCGGCCAGCAAGGTGTTGATGGCGGTGGCCAAAGACCACAGCTCACGCGGTGCAGAGGCCAGTTGCAAAGGGGCCAGATCGGTGGGGGCGCGGCCTTCAACCTGTTGGCGCAAACGGGCCAGCGGCGACAAGCCGGCCCGGATGCCCAGCCACACGATCAGTGTCATCAACAGCACCAGGCTAGACATGGGCAGCAGCATGTCCACGAGGATGCGTTGCGCCAATTCTTCGCGGTTGGCGCTGCTGCGTGCTACCTGCACCAGCATGGTTTGCGGCGTGTTCAAGTCTTCGCCAAAATTCAAATACAAAGCGGCAACACGCAAGGTTTGCCCTGCTGCCAACGGCGGTTTGGGTGGGCTGTTCAAAGGGAAAGTGCCATCGTAAAAAACAGGCGTGTTCAGCGGGTGATCGGGCGCGCTGGCCATGTGCAGGGGCGGCAAGGGCAGGGCCTGGTTGCCCAAAATGAATTGCCCCGGTGGCGAGCTGACCATGTACAGCAAGCGGTCGTTCGGGTCAGCTTCAAGCACATCTTGCGCAGCTTTGGGAAAGTCGATCAGCAAACCGTTGCCAATGGGTTTGAGTTGCCGGGCCAGTGAGCGACTGGCTTGCAACAAGCTGGCATCGATGGCTTGGTTGGCATAACCCGCCGCAAAACGGTAAGTGGCCACCCCCCCCGCCATCCACAACACCAACTGCGGCAACAAGACCCACAGCAGCAATTGCCGCGCCAATGAGACGCCGGCTTGACCTGTGGGTGACGAGCTGGGCATGGGCGTTTGGCTCAGGCAGCGGCTTCGAGCAAATAGCCCAGCCCCCGCACCGTGCGGATGTTCAAGCTGGCACCTTCGAGCTTGCGGCGCAAGCGGTGGATGTACACCTCGATGGAGTTGCCGCCGCCGGTTTCGCCGCTGTCGTCAGACCAGGCTTGGTGAATTTGCTCTTTGGTCACCACCTTGTCGCGCTGCAGCACCAACAACTCCAGCAGCGTCCATTCGCGCCCGCTCAGCTCCAGTGGGGTGCCCGCCAGCAAGGCGCGGCGGCTGGCTTTGTCCAGCGTCAGACCACCCGCCAGTGTGGGGGTGCTGGCCGGTTGTGTGCGGCGCAACAAGGCGTGCAAGCGGGCCAACAGTTCGGGAAAGTCAAAGGGCTTGGTCACGTAATCATCGGCCCCGGCTTGCAGTCCTGCGACCCGGTCGGCCAGTGCGTCGCGCGCGGTCAGCAAGACCACGGGCAAAGAGGGCTGGTGTTGCCGCACCTGCTGCAACACCGCCAGGCCATCGAGCATGGGCAGGCCAATGTCGAGCACGGCAATGTCGAACGGCTGTTTGTGCAGCAAATAGTCGGCCACCGCGCCGTTGGGCGCGTGTTCCACCTCAAACCCGGCCCTGCCCAGTTGGGTTTGCAGGGCATCGGCCAGCATGGCGTCGTCTTCAGCAAGCAGGAGTTTCATGCCCGCAAGCTTAATGGATCGGCCCCGCAT
>JBIKQY010000215.1:0-4979 GCA_044349465.1 Limnohabitans sp.
GGAATCATTTTGATGTCGACCTCCAGACCGTGTTTCTTGAACAAACCTGCTTTGTCGGCCAGGGTCAGCGGGGCAAAGCCCGTCCAGCCCGACATGCCCAAGGCCAGTTTGACCTCCTGGGCTTGTGCGTGAAATGACAAGCTGGCTGTGACCGCACCGGCCAGGATCAGCGAGGCGAATTTGACGTTTGACTTGCGCATGAAGGAACTCCTTTTTGTTGATCAAGCCCGATTGACATGGCCGCAAACGGCACCGACAAGCAGGCACAAAGCCACCACCAACACCCCGTTCATCTTGTATAGACAGGATGATGCCAAAAGAAAAAAGCTGCCCGCGTGCAGGAAACAACATCTCTCCCAACATCCGCACCAGCAGAGTGCATTATCAGGTCCTCAGCCCCAAAAGGCATCGGGAATTGCACCATCTTGCTGTCTATACAAATAGGTGTTAAAGATGGCCATGACACACAGCAAGGCGTGTGCCAGGTCACACCGCGTAACCGGGCGACACCTTGTCGGCCAGGCGCAGCATGGCCGGCCATTCTTTCCAGCCCAGCGGGCTGCGCCCCTCGGGGTATTCGCGCAGTGCGGCCTTGTTGAAGCCCAAGCGGCTGATCTGCTCGGCCACACCGTCCGGCGGAAAGTTCAACTCTTGCCCGCAGGCCATGGCGTCGAGCTGGGCCTGGCAGGCTTTTTCAAGGTGCCACATGCTGCTGAAGGCTTCGGCCACGGTGTAGCCCACCACCAAGGTGCCGTGGTTGCGCAAGACCATCACCATGTGGTTGCCCAGATCGCTGGCCAAGCGCTCGCGCTCTTGTAGATTCACAGCCAGGCCTTCGGACTCGTGATAAGCCACCTTGCCGTGGAACATCATGGCGTGCTGGCTCAGCGGCAGCAGGCCGCACTTGAGCATCGAAATGGCCATGCCGGCACGGGTGTGCAAATGCAGCACGCAATGGGCATCGTCGCGTGCCGTGTGGATGGCGCTGTGGATCACAAAACCGGCACGGTGCACGTCGTGTGGGCTGTCGTCCACCTTTTGCCCATCGCTGTCGATCTTGACCAGGCTCGACGCCGTGATCTCGTCAAAAGACCAGCCAAAGGGGTTGATCAGGTAATGCGCGGTGCCCGGCACCCGCAGTGAAATGTGGGTGTAAATCAGGTCGGTCCAGCCGTGGTGCGCCACCAGCCGGTAGCAAGCGGCCAAGTCAATGCGGGCCTGCCACTCTTCGGGCGACATGTGGGCGGGCGCTGGGCCGCGGGCGGCGTGCAGATCGGTCAGTGGGGTCACGTTGGGGCTCCGGAAAAAACGCGGGCTGCGCTCAAGCGAAAAGGACATTTCACTTTATCAGGCAAGGCGGTAAAAGCTGAGCCACAAGTGACCAGCTGCGGCACAGATCGCTCAGCGCAGCGGGGCCTTGCGCAGCAAAACAATGTTGCGGTAGCCCAGGCGGATCAGGCCTTCTTCCTGAAAATGCCGCAGCTGCTGGTTAACCCGCTGGCGTGATGCGGAGGCGGCTTGGGCAAGGTCGGACTGGCTCACGCGCAGCATCACGCCGTCGGGCACGGTCACACTGTTGAACTTGGCGATGCGCTCCAGTGTGGCCCACACGCGTTGTTTCAGGCTGTGCATGCCTTGATCGGCCAGGGTGTCAAACAATTGGTTGATGCGCAGGCCCAAAATGCGCAGCAAATCCACCGCCACGGCCGGATCGCGGGTGATCAGGTCAACCAAGCGGGTGCGCTCAATGTGCAGCACCTGGGTGGGGCCAGCGGCCACCAAATCCGCGGGGTAAGTGGTTTCTGCAAACACCGAGCTCAAGCCCGAGATTTCCCCAGGCAGCATCCAGCGCAGCAATTGCTCTTCGCCCTCGGGCGTGGTCACGCTCACCCGCAAGCGCCCTTTGACCAGCAGCAAGGCGGTCGAAGTGGATTGGCCTCGGCTGAGCACCACTTGGCCTGCTGTCCATGAGCGCAACACGCCCACGCTGTGCAGCGCTTTGGCCGATCGTGATGTCAGTGCCGAGTTTTCTGCCCACACCTTGGTGAAGACATCGGCATCCAGTGCCTTGTAAGCCGGTTCACGCGGGCCACTGGGCGAGTTGTTGGAGGGGCGATTGGGGGGCAAGGGCATGGTGTCTCCGTCTGGGGCAATGTTTTTTTGAGTGCTTTCCCCTAAATTGTCACATCAGAAACAATTCGCGGCCTCTGGGGGCCATTAAATCGGGGCACCGAGCTTGACGGTGATCAAGTCAAAGAACCACATTGGAGACGACATGAAATTTTCTGCCCCTGCATTTGTACGCACCAGCCTGGGTGCGATCGCCCTGACTTTGGGTGCCAGCGCCATGGCCCAATCCGTGGTTCGCTTCCAGGACTATCCTGGCACCGGCAATCTGTTGGTGCGTGTGGCCCAAGAACAAGGTTTTTGCCAGCAAGCGGGCATTCGCTGCGAACTGCGCACCATCCCGGCAGCGCCATTGGGCATGCAGACCATGCTCGCTGGTGACATCGAAGTGTTTTTTGGCCCGACCGAAGTCGCAGCTGCAGCCGTGGCCCGCAAGGCCCCCATTTCCATCATTGCCGCAGGCTTCGCTGACCCGGTGTTCTTCATGGCCGCAGGTGCCAAAACCGAATTAGCGACCGAAAAAGAAGGCTACCCCGGTGTGGTCAAGTCCTTCAAAGGCAAGAAAATCGGCGTGACCCAACGTGGCTCAGGCGCTGAATTCCAAGTCATCGACATGCTGGCGGATGTGGGCCTGACCGCGAACGATGTGACCTTTGTGGCTGTGGGCGCGCCCGACACCGCATTTCCTGCGCTCACACGCGGCCAAGTTGATTTGATCATGACCTTCCCGCCCACCGATGGCATGTGCGAGGTGCTGAAAGCCTGCCGCCTGGTGGTGGACCCCCGCAAAGGTCAGGGCCCCAAGAGCATGCTGGCGACCCGTGGCGGCGCTGGCACCATGGCTGTGAAGAGCGAGTGGGCAGCGGCCAATCCGCAAACGGTGGCCGGTATCCGCAGGATGCTGGATTTGTCGGATGCTTTCATCGCCAACCCGGCCAACTTCGGCAAGACACTGGAGATCCTGCGCAAGACCTTTGCCCTGCAATTGCCCAATGCAGACCAGATCGCTGAGGTCAGCCTGCGCAACTCCATCGGCAACTTCAAGGCCCGTGGCACCGTGCCTGCCATGCAGGCGGTGGCCGATGCCATGACCGAAAACAAGCTGTTGCCCGGCAGAGTGGACATGGCCCCCGCAGTCTTGCCTTGAACCTCGGCCATCGCGATTTGTCCAGGGAACATGCATGATCGACGCACAGCGCATCGACCTGAGTTTTGACGGCACCAACCTGGTGTTGCAGGGCGTAGACCTGCACGTCAAGGCGGGGGAGTTTGTCGCGCTTGCAGGTCCGAGCGGCTGCGGCAAAACCACCTTGCTCAACCTGTGCGCGGGGCTGGTGGATTTGCCTGCAGGTCAGCGGCTGCTGGTGGCCGGCGAACAGCCGGCACTCGGCAGCCATGAGGTGGCTTACATGTTGGCGCGCGACAGCCTGTTTCCCTGGCTCAACGCGCTGGACAACGCCGCCTTTGGCCTGAAGGTGCGGGGTGTGCCCATCGCAGAGGCCCGGGAAAGGGCCGCAGTGATGCTCAAGAAAGTCGGGCTGGGTGGGTCCGAGTACCGACTGCCCAAAGCCCTCTCTCATGGCATGCGCCAGCGCGTGGCGCTGGCACGCACTTTTGCCATGCCTTCGCCCCTGTTGCTGATGGACGAGCCCTTTGGGTCATTGGATGCGCAAACCAAGCTGCAATTGCAAGACCTGCTGCTGCAGCTGTGTCAAGACGGCAACCGAACGGTGCTGTTTGTGACGCACGACTTGTCTGAAGCGGTGGCACTGGCCGACCGGGTGATGGTGATGTCCTCGCGGCCCGGCCGCATCGTGGCCGATGTGCAGGTGCCGCTGGCGCGTCCGCGCTCCATCCGCGAGCTGCAGACCAGCGATGACTTCCGACGCACCTACACCCAGGTGTGGAAACATCTCGAAGAAGGTTGGGTGCACCATGAAGGCTGAAACATTGCGCACGCTGGCGCAGCATGCCCTGTTTGTCTGCGTGTTTCTGGGTCTGTGGGAGTGGGGTGCCCGAGCCGGTTGGGTAGACCCGAGTTTCATGGGCAGCCCGCTCGGCATCATCCAGTTCACGCTGGAAAATCTTGCCAACGCCCGCTTATGGGGCGATCTGGGCTGGACTTTGTCGGCCGTATTGGCTTCGTTTGTCATGGGCTCGGTCGCCGCTATGGTCACAGGCCTCGCCTTTGTGACCTGGCCCAAGTTCGAGGCCTTTTGCGACCCCTACATCTCGGCCTTCAATGTGCTGCCGCGCATTGCCTTGGTGCCGCTGTTCATTTTGTGGTTTGGTTTGGGCATCGGCTCCAAGATCGCTCTGGGCGTGTCTCTCACGTTCTTCATCGTGCTGTCCAGCACGGTGGCGGGGATTCGTGGCGTCAGCCAGGACCATGTGACGCTCACGCGCACCCTGGGTGCCAGCAGTCGGCAAATGTTTTTCTCGGTCACCTTGCCCGGCGCTGTGCCGGTGCTTTTCTCAGGATTGCGCCTGGGCGTGATCTATGCCCTGCTGGGCGTGGTGGGCGCAGAAGTCATTGCTTCCGAGCGTGGCCTCGGGCAACAACTCGCTTATCTGGGATCCACATTCAACGTCAACGGCGTGTGGTCTCTGCTGTTTGATCTGGCGCTCATTGGGGTGCTGATCATGAAGCTCATGAACTGGATCGAACGCCGTTTGCTGCACTGGCAATGAAGCCTGCGAGCAAAAACCACATCAAGGAGATACAACCATGAAATTCCGTCACATCCAAGTCGACCCCATGACGCCCACCATCGGCGGCATGATCAGCGGCGTTGACCTGAACACCACCCGCTCGGAAGACGTTTACGAAGAGATCAAGCAAGCGCTGTGGC
>JBIKQY010000216.1:0-4946 GCA_044349465.1 Limnohabitans sp.
GCGCGAAGACTTTGAAGAAGTGCCGCCCAAGGGCTACAAACGCTTGTTCCCCGGCAACGTGGTGCGCCTGAAAGGCGGCTACGTGATCGAATGCACCGGCTGCGCACGCGACGCGGCAGGCAACGTGACCGAAGTGCACGCCAAAGTCATCCCCGGCACCAAGAGCGGCACCCCCGGTGCCGACAGCGTCAAAGCCAAAGCCGCCATCACCTGGGTGGCCGTGGCCGACGGCGTGCAAGCCGAAGTGCGCCTGTACGACCGCCTGTTTGCCGATGCGCACCCCGATGCGGGCGGCAAAGACTTCTTGCAGTCGCTCAACCCGGACAGCCTGAAAGTGGTGACGGCCTATGTGGAGCCATCACTGGCCGCCGCGCAGCCTGACCAGAAGTTCCAGTTTGAGCGGTTTGGGTACTTTGTAGCGGATCGTGCGGATCATGTGGCGGGAGCCAAGCCTGTGTTTAACCGGGTGACGGGGTTGAAGGACAGCTGGGGCAAGTGATCCATGCTGACCACCGACTATTTTCGCAACGACGTATTGGTCAAACGACCGTATTTGCGAGAAGAATGGCTTTTGCTTGCCCTTGAGAAACCTTACCGCAAGGAGGTTCAACCCGATGATGGCCGCGTTCGGCACTGGGTATGGATCACAGAACTTGAGCGCTACCTGCGCGACGTCACACTCGATGACGGTAAAACCGTTCACAATGCATTTCCAGACCGGAGATTCAAACCATGAAAATCAGCTACGACCAAGCCACTGACTCTCTCTACATTCATCTGGCTTACCGTGCGTCCGTGGAATCTGATGAAGTCCAAGACGGCGTGGTGCTGGATTTCGACACCAACGGCACACTCGTCGGCATTGATCTGCAACACGCCAGCCAACGTGTGGACCTCAACAACCTGTCTGTATCCAAACTGCCACTGGGCCATCTGCAAGCGGCTTGAAGGATTTCAAAAGTCATCCCTTTGAAACCACGCTCACAATCCATCCTCGACTTCTGGTTCACAGAACTCACCCCCAAGCACTACTTCACCAAAGACGCCGCCTTGGATGAAGCCATCCGCACCCGCTTCGGCGCCACGCTGGAGGCGGCGGCGCGGTGTGAGTTACCAAGCCATCATCAACCGCTTTGGCCGCTACCCCCACCGCAACGCCATCCTGGGCCGCGAGTCCACACCCGAGGAGCTGGTGTTTTTGAGTGAGCCGGGGTCGGAGTTTTAGCCTGGCGTGGACGTGCTTAACTCGTTGATTGATGAGATAAGCACGGCGCCATAAATTATCAATACGGATATAAAATGAAGTGCATTGGGTAGCGCGAAGGCAAACAGTCATGAGCAACAAATTGAACATGGTCGTTGGCAGCGACAACGTCTTCCACGACCTCGGCTTTGCCGAACCCGAAGCACAAAACCTGTTGCTGCGCGCCGATTTGGTCTCGCACATCCGCAAGGTCATCCTCAAACTCGACATCACCCAAGCCGAGGCCGCACAACGCGCTGGCATCAGCCAACCGCGCATGAACGATCTGGTGAAGGGCCGCACTCACAAATTCACGCTCGACGCACTCGTCAACGTGGCGGCGAAATTGGGTTACACCGTCAAGCTATCTTTGAAGCGGGCGGCTTGAATTTCCTTGTGTGCTGAACTTAGCTAAACTGACTTGTCTCTGCCCTTTGGAGTCCCACATGCCCACCGCCAAACAACTCTGCGATCAAGCATCAAAACTGCCCCCCGACGAGCGCATGGCTTTGGTCGATCAGATCCTGGACACCCTAGATGAGCGGGACGAGTCTCTGGATGCTCAATGGGCGCAAGAGGCAGAGTCCCGGTTGGCGGCTTACCGCCAGGGTGAGGTTCAAGCCATTCCCTTGAACGAGGTCATTGCCAAATACCAAGTCAAAACGGTATGAGCGTGCGCCTTTTGCCCGCAGCTCAATCCGAGCTGGACGAGGCGATCCACTGGTACGCCCAACAAGCCCCAGGCTTGGGCGATTCGTTTTTGGTGGAGTTTCTGCGCACCATCCAGCTCATTGAGCGGCATCCACTTGGCTGGCACCCGCTTTCAAGCCAGACGCGTCGCTGTCGGCTGCGCAGATTTCCATACGGCGTCATTTACAACATCGATCAGGATGGCATTTTGGTCGTGGCAGTGGCGCATTTGCACCGTCGCCCTGCATATTGGCAAAACCGGGTGAACTGAGTCATGCAACCCCACCCCATCCTCCACTTCTGGTTCACCGAACTCACCCCCAAGCACCACTTCGCCAAAGACGCCGCATTGGATGAAGCCATCCGCACCCGCTTCGGCGCCATGCTGGAGGCGGCGGCGCGGTGTGAATTGTTTGCCTGGCGCACCACGCCCGAGGGGCGCTTGGCCGAGGTCTTGGTGCTGGATCAGTTCTCACGCAACGTCTACCGCGACACGCCCCGCGCCTTTGCGCAAGACGCGATAGCCTTGGCGCTAGCGCAAGAGCTGGTGGCCAGTGGGCAGGACCGCAGCCTGCCCCTGGCGCAGCGCAGCTTTGCCTACATGCCCTACATGCACAGCGAGTCCGCCCTGGTCCACGCGCAAGCGGTGGTCCTGTTTGATCAGCCGGGCATGGAGGACACCTGGCGCTTTGAACTGCGCCACCAAGCCATCATCGAGCGCTTTGGCCGCTACCCCCACCGCAACGCCATCTTGGGCCGCGAGTCCACGCCCGAGGAGCTGGCGTTTTTGAGTGAGCCAGGGTCGGGGTTTTGAGATTGGCATGTTCTTTCAAAGCAGCCGCAATGCCCTTTCTCGCAGAACCTCGCTAAACTTGCCCCATGCAGCCCGCCATTGCCCAACACCCCGAGTTGATTTATGCAGCGTGCCCCCCGCGCTTAGGAGTGTGATCCGTGCCAACGATTGCTATCTTCTTCGGGATCATCGTGCGCATGTGGCACGACGATCACCCGCCACCGCATATCCATGTGGAGTACCAAGGGTTTGAAGCTTTGGTCGCGATTGAAACCGGCTTGGTCTCGCAAGGCGAGCTTCCACGAAAAGTAGCCAGCATTGTGAAAGACTGGTGCCTGCTTCACCAAACGGAACTGCTCAATAATTGGGAAAAAGCCCAACACTTCGAACCTCTAGACCGCATACAAGGAGCCGACCGTGATTAAGTTGCTTGATGTAAAAACCATTGCAGCCCATCAATTGGAACTGACCTTCAGCGACCATACGCAGGGCGTTTTTGATGGAGCCCGGTACTTGGCCGACCGCCAAGGCCCATTATTGGAGGCGTTGCGTGACCCGGCTTATTTTTCGAGATGCTTTGTAGATGCCGGTGCACTCTGCTGGCCCAACGGGCTGGAACTTTCAGCCGCTCGCCTGTATGACCTGTCTCATGCTGTCAAAGCCGCTGCTTGATCAGAAACGATATCAACAAGATAACGAGCTTTGAGAGTTTTCCTAAAATCACGGGGGCGGCATCTATGTTGCTGGCCCCGTTTTGTTGGTCAAGCAGGTACACCAGGCAGAACATCATGTTCACGCTACCTTTCCCCCTTTCGGCCGCCCCTGAAATGCCCCGTGACAAAGCCAGTGAACAAGACCCTTACGCCTCAGAAGCGCAAACCAAGGCGCTGCTGCGCTTTGGCGCTCAGTACCGGCTGCAACGCATTCAGGCCGCTGACATGATCACCACCGACGAAGCGGCTGCCCTGTCGGGCACCACCCGCATGACCATGAACGCTTGGATCAAAAGCGGCCGCTGCATTGGCGTGTCGCACCTGCGCCGGGGCTTCAAGCTGCCCCGCTGGCAGTTCGAGCCGTTCATCTTTCCGGTCCTCGCACCCATGGCCGCCGCCTTGGGTTCGACCGATGGCTGGTAATTGCTGGCTTTCCTGGAAAGCCCGCACCCGGCACTCGACGGTCAGTCACCCCGCACCGCGCTGGAGCAAGGCACACCCGCCCAGCGCGTGATCAATCTGGCCACGGCAGAGGGGCATTGACGGTCCAAGATTTCCTCGAAATTGAAACCCAAATGGGGTATGAACCCACCCAATTTGGGTATTCCCCTCACTCAGCTATCCACCCATGACCGCCCAGCACATCACCACCCTCCCCGCCCTGCGCCAGCTCTACGGCCCCGCCCGTGAGCGTTCGCTCAAAAAAGAAATCCCGGCACTCGATGTGCATGCCACGCGTTTCATTGGCCTGTCGCCGTTTGTGGTGCTGGCCACCAGCGATGCGCTGGGGCACATGGATGCCTCGCCTCGCGGAGGTGAGCCGGGGTTCATCAAGGTGCTGGACGCGCACACGATTCTGGTGCCGGATGCGCCGGGCAACAACCGGCTGGACACGCTGGAGAACATCATCGCCACCGGACGCTTGGGTTTGTTGTTCATGGTGCCGGGCTTTGACGAGACCTTACGCGTCAATGGCCACGCCGTGCTGTCCACAGACCCGGCCGATCTGGCGCTGTGCGTCGATGCGCGGCGCACGCCCGCGCTGGTGATCCGGTTGACGGTGGAGTCGGTGTACCTGCATTGCGCCAAGGCATTCATGCGTTCGGGCTTGTGGGACGCTTCGCGCCAAGTCGACCGTGAGCAACTGCCCAGCATGGCAGAGATGATGCGTGATCAGATTCGCGCCTTCAAAGGCGAAGAGGTTGAAGCCGAAACCCAGGCCCAGATGCTGGAGCGTTACCGGCAGACACTTTGAGAAAAAGTGACAGGCCAAGATGTCCCGCCCATCTGTGCGTGAACTTGCGGCCAAGGCAAGGAGATGCCGAGGCACAAAGAATTGAGCAAACGCTCGGGTATTGCGGCGTACTTTTGTGACCCGGGGCAGCCTGCTTAAAACGCGATCTTTTCCGCCTCAAGGTAGGCCAAGCTCACATATTTTCCAATGTTGCCCTCAAAGCCCTGCATGGACTTGGCCCTTGCGGCCACACGCGGGTCTTTGAGCACGGCG
>JBIKQY010000021.1:0-16309 GCA_044349465.1 Limnohabitans sp.
GCTCATGGCCACGAGGTCGATGCCCACGGTGTCGTGCATGTTCCATTCAAACGCCAGTTTCAGCTTGGTGCCCACGCCGTCGGTACCGCTGACCAGCACGGGTTCTTTGTAGCGCTTGGGCACTTCAAACAGCGCACCAAAACCACCGATGCCAGCCAGCACACCCTCACGCATAGTTTTCTTGGCCAGTGGCTTGATGCGCTCGACCAGGGCGTCGCCTGCAACGATGTCGACGCCGGCGTCTTTGTAGGAAAGAGGGGTTTGAGTCATGGTTTCGGCCCGAATGGGGCTTGTAATTGGATAACGGGGGGCCAATAAACGGGCTGGCAGACTAAAATCAAGGCTTATTTTAAGGGTTAGCCCTGAGCGCTTGGGCCAACCCGCTGTAAAAAACGAGACCGATTTGCAAACCCCCCTTCCATTTTTCATGACCCGCTTGGCCGCTTGGCTGGGTGTGGCGTTGCTCGCAGTCTGGGTCTTCTGGTTGCTGGCCCCGGTGTTGGCACCTTTTGTGATTGCCGCCGTCATGGCCTATGTGCTGCACCCTTTGGTCTTGCGCCTTGAAGGCGTGGCAGGTGGATGTTTGCCGCGTACTTTGGCTGTGGTCATGGTGGAGGCGTTGGCGCTGTTGGCGCTGTTGGGCTTGTTTTTGCTGCTGGTGCCGATTTTGGTGCGCGAATGGCCTTTGCTGCAGCAACAATTGCCGTTGCTGCTGGACCGCTTGGGCGATGCCATCAACCCTTTGTTAGCACAGTTGGGCTTGGATGTTTCACTCGATTTGGGGGACCTGAAAGCGCAGTTGGTGGCTTACCTGAGTGCCAACCGAGACGACTGGTTGGCACCGCTCATGTCCTCGCTCAAGCTGGGGGGGAGCTTGGCCTTGGCTTTGGTGGGCTATGCGGTGCTGGTGCCTGTGGCGCTGTTTTTCATGCTCTACGACTGGACCCGTTTGGTCAACCAGGTGGTCGAGTTGGTGCCGCCTGCCTGGCGTGCCAGCTTTGACAGCTTCATGCACGAAAGCGACGAGGTGCTGGGTGAGTACCTGCGCGGGCAGCTGCTGGTGATGCTGTCTTTGGCGGTGTTTTATGCCGTGGGTTTGGCCTTATTTGGCTTGGACTTGGCGCTGCCGATTGGCGTGTTCACTGGTCTTGCGGTGTTTGTGCCTTATTTGGGTTTTGGCTTGGGGCTGGTCTTGGCCCTGCTGGCGGGTTTGCTGCAAATGGCACCTTCAGAGGCGGTCATCATGGTGGCTGTGGTGTACGGCCTGGGGCAGTTGATCGAGAGTTTTGTGCTCACGCCCCGCTTGGTGGGTGAGCGCATTGGCCTGCACCCATTGGCGGTGATTTTGGCCTTGATGGCCTTTGGTCAGCTGCTGGGCTTTGTGGGGGTGCTGATTGCCTTGCCGGCCAGTGCAGTGCTGTTGGTGGCCTTGCGGCGTTTGCGCCGCCAGTATTTGCAAAGTGACCTGTACCACAAAAGCGGCACAGGCCCGTCAGAGCAGGACTCGGACAGGGCATGAAGCAACTGGCTTTGGACATCGGCTTGGCCAGCACGCCCACGCTGGACAATTTTTTTGCAGGCCCCAATGCAGCCGCCTTGAGCCACCTGCGTTTGTGGACCGCCTCGGCCAGCCGCTCGCCTGTGCCCAGTTATTTGTGGGGTGAGAGTGGTTCGGGCAAAACCCATTTGCTGCATGCGGTGCACCATGCGTTGCAAGAGCAGGGCGCGCAGGTGGGTTGGCTCGACGCCCACAGCATGGACCCGCCTGATTTCAACGACGATTGGGCCGCCGTTCTGATGGACGATGTGCACCTG
Source organism: Limnohabitans sp. (assembly GCA_044349465.1). Classification (GTDB taxonomy): domain Bacteria; phylum Pseudomonadota; class Gammaproteobacteria; order Burkholderiales; family Burkholderiaceae_C; genus Limnohabitans_A. The sequence continues at coordinate 1,816 of JBIKQY010000021.1, forward strand.
TACAACGCCGAGCAGCAGCACACCGCATTCAACTGGTTTGTCAACGCTTTGACGCCCCGCAGTGGCTCGCCGCGCTGGGTTTTGGCCGCTGGGGCTTTGCCCCCGGCCGATCTGAAGCTGCGCGACGATTTGCGCAGCCGCCTGGGCTGGGGCCACATCGACGCCCTTCAGGTGTTGGGCGAGCCCGAGCGCCGCGCCGTGCTGCGCCAAGAGGCCGATGTTCGGGGCCTGTTTTTGAGCGACGAAGTCATGTCTTACATGCTCAAGCGCTTTTCGCGTGATTTGGGCAGCCTGATGCAGTTGCTCGACCACCTGGACCACTACGCCTTGCAAACGCAGCGCGCCCTGACCATTCCCTTGGTGCGCGCCATGCTGGAGAACGAATGAAACTCGCCCTGTTCGACCTGGACCACACCTTGCTGCCACTGGACTCTGACCACACTTGGGGCGTGTTCACGACTGAAATGGGCTGGACCGACCCGGCGGTGTTCAGCCAGCGCAATGACGAGTTTTATGCCCACTACCAAGCGGGCACGCTGGACATCCATGACTACGTGCGCTTTGCCACCCGCGCAGCGCGTGAGCGTGGTGCAGTTGAAGCGGCCGAGGCGCACGCCCGCTACATGGACGAAGTGATCCGCCCCCGCATCACACCCGAGGCGCTGGCGCTGGTACGATCGCACCAACACGCGGGTGACACGGTCATGATCGTGACCGCCACCAACGAGTTTGTGACCCGTCCGATTGCCCAGGCCTTTGGGGTGAGCGAGTTGATCGCAGTCGACCTCGAACGCGATGCCAGCGGCTGGATCACGGGCGAGATCCGGGGCACCCCGTCGTTTCGGGAAGGTAAAGTCACCCGGGTCGCGCATTGGTTGGACCAAAAAGGCCTGGGCTGGGACGATGTGGAGATGACCTTCTACTCGGACTCCATGAACGACCTGCCGCTTCTGGAAAAAGCCCACCATCCGGTGGCAACGAACTCTGACGCTCGGTTGCGTCAACTGGCCACAGAGCGTGGCTGGCGCATCCTCGACCTCTTTCAAGAATGATCAAACAATTCATCGACAAGCTGATGGGCAAAACGTCCAAAAGCAGCAAGCCCAACTTTGGCCGCCGCACCGAGGTGCCTGCTTCGGTGCATGGCATCGACCCCAACTTGGTGGATGAACGCGCCATCAACGTGACACGCACCTTGCAGCAAGCCGGGTTTGAGGCCTACATCGTGGGTGGTGCGGTGCGCGACCTGCTGCTGGGACTGCGGCCCAAAGACTTTGACGTGGCCACCAATGCCACGCCCGAGCAGGTCAAGGGCCTGTTTCGCCGCGCTTTCATCATCGGGCGGCGCTTTCGCATCGTGCACGTGGTGTACGGCCGGGGGCGCGACAACGAGGTGATCGAGGTCTCCACCTTCCGTGCGCACCTGGACAACGTGGCCGCAGAGCAGGTCAAAGGCAACGAGCGCACCAGCAAACGCCAACTCGAAGGCATGCAACACGCCGTGGATTCATCGGGCCGTGTGCTGCGCGACAACGTCTGGGGCCCGCAAGACGAAGACGCCACGCGTCGCGACTTCACCGTGAATGCCATGTACTACGACCCAGAGTCGCAGATCGTGGTGGACTACCACGGCGGCATTCAGGATTCGAAAAAGCGCGTGCTGCGCATGATTGGCGACCCGGTGGCGCGTTACCGCGAAGACCCGGTGCGCATCATCCGTGCCGTGCGCTTTGCGGCCAAACTCAGCCCCTTGGGCTTCAAGCTCGAAGCCAAAACCGCCAAACCGCTGACCCAGTCCGCCACCTTGTTGGCCGATGTGCCACAAAGCCGTTTGTTTGACGAGATGCTCAAGCTGCTGCAGACCGGGCACGCCTTGGCATCGATTGCGCAGCTGAAAAATCTGGGCTTGGCCACCGGCATTTACCCCTTGCTGGATGTGGTGGTTGAGCGGGCGGACAGCCCCTTTGTGCAAGTGGCCTTGGCCGATACCGACCGCCGCGTGGGCGAGGGCAAGCCGGTCGCTCCGAGTTTCTTGTTGGCCTGTGTGTTGTGGGCCGACGTGCGCGAAGGCTGGGCCAAACGCTTGGCGCGCAAGGAGCATCCGCACCCGGCTTTGCAGGACGCGATCGACGAGGTGTTTGATGCACGCATCGGTGATGTGTCCGGGCGCGGCAAGCTGGCCGCAGACATGCGTGAAATCTGGATGATGCAGCCGCGCTTTGAAAAGCGCGTGGGCAGCACACCCTTTGGCCTGGTCGAGCAGCCGCGCTTTCGTGCCGGTTTTGACTTTTTGCGTTTGCGTGCTGACATCGAAGAAGTGGACATTCGCTTGGCCGACTGGTGGCAAGAGTTCAGCATGGCCAGCGATTCAGAGCGTGAAGACCTGGTGCAGGCGGCCAAGGCCGAGCAGCAGTCCACGCAAGCGGCCAAACCCCGCGTGCGCCGGGCCCCTCGACCCGAGGGCGCGCCCGCGCCAGCCGAGAGTCGCCCTTCAGCAGAGGCTGAAGGTGCCGATGAGGGTGCCGCCAAAAAACGCCGCCGTCGTCGCCGCAAGCCCGGCGCTGCAGGCGATCAGGCGGGCGACGGCGGCAGTGCCGCTTGAATCTTTGATCTGACGAGCGAGGGGACATCTTGCGAGACCCCGTCACCGCTTATGTGGCCTTGGGGGCTAACCTGGGCGATGCCCGCACGGCTGTGCTGCAGGCCTTTGAGGCATTGGCTTGTTTGCCCGAGACGCAAGTCACAGGCTGCTCCGCGCTTTACCGAACAGCGCCCCATGAAGCCCAGGGGCCTGACTTCATCAACGCGGTGGCCCGCATCAACACACGGTTGACCGCACCCGATGTGCTGGACGCTTTGCAAGCCATCGAACACCAAGCGGGCCGTCTGCGCCCTTACGTGAATGCACCCCGCAGCCTGGACTTGGACTTGCTGTTTTATGGCGATGCCTGCATACACAGCCCCCGCCTGACGCTGCCCCACCCGCGCTGGCGCGAGCGGGCTTTTGTGCTGATTCCCTTGGCCGAAGTGTGGCCGCAGCGTGTGGGCCCTGAAGACCTCGCCCGCGTGGCGGACCAGGCCATCGAGCGCTTGCCTTTGGAGTGTCCATGACTTTTCTCACCAGCTTGCCCGTGTCGCTGCAGACCATCTTGCTCTTGCTGGCCAGCAATGTGTTCATGACCTTTGCCTGGTACGGGCACCTGCGCAACATGTCCACCGCCCCATGGTATGCCGCTGCCTTGGTCAGCTGGGGCATTGCCTTGTTTGAATACATGTTCCAGGTGCCTGCCAACCGCATCGGGTACACGCAATTCAGCGTGGCGCAACTCAAGATCATGCAAGAGGTCATCACCTTGAGCGTTTTTGTACCCTTTGCGATTTTTTACCTCAAAGAGCCTTTCAAACTGGACTACCTGTGGGCGGCTTTGTGCATGGTGGGCGCGGTTTATTTCATTTTCAGAAGTCCTTGAGCCGAGCTGAGGACCCGGCCTCCTGTTGCGCTGCGGAATGCATCGGCCAAGGCCAAACTTATTGGCTGATCAGCCGGGCCGCTTCGATCTGGTACTCAAAATAGCGCTGCAAGCTGAAAACCAGGCTGGACATCATCACCGTTGTGCCGAACAACAAGGCGACAACGATGCCGATGATGGTGCCCCATTGCGTGCGGCCGGCCGGGCTCAAGCTGTCCGCTTGGGGGTTGAAGCGGGCATTCCATTTGTCAATCGGCGTCAAGCCGTAAACGATGGCGTTCACGGCGCAGCCAGCGATGGTGAAGCCCAGCAAAGGAATCAACAACCAGCTGAGTGTGTCGTCCTGGCCGAATTGCTGCACACGTTCCAGGCCGTAAAAGCCCAGTGCCGTTGGAATGGGCAAAAGCCAGGCCCCCATGTCCTTGAAGCCGTGCAGGTAAAAGCGGTGCAAGCCCATGGGGCCACCCCAAAATGCCAACCAAGTAGCGAGTGTTTTGTTTTTCATGGTGGCGATTATTGCGGAGCGCAGTTGGTGGCACAGCGCCAAGGCTTTTGACGCAAACGTTTGAATTCAAAACCAGCGACCCGGCATGGTGTCAAAGGGGGGCTGGCCCGTTGTATAATGGTGGGCTTTTCAGTGTGTCACTGGCCGGGTGGCCAGTTGCGTGTCTCAAACGCTGAAAGAAAACGGGCTTCCCGGCATTTGTTCCGGAGAAACCCAACCACCCAAGGATAAATCATGGTTGTTATTCGTCTGAACCGCGGCGGCTCTAAAGCACGTCCTTTCTTCAACATCGTCGTTGCTGACAAGCGCGTGCGTCGCGATGGTCGCTTCCTCGAGCGCATCGGTTTCTACAACCCCACAGCCAAAGGCGGCGAAGAAGGTCTGCGCATTGCACAAGACCGCCTGACTTACTGGCAAGGCGTTGGCGCCCAGGCTTCCCCCACCGTGGAACGCCTGATCCGTCAAGCCGGCAAAGCTGCCGCCTGATCGGTTCGAACAGGTCATGCGCCCGCCTTTGGAAACAGCCGCATTGCCGGCTGATGCCATCGAAATTGGGCGCATCACCGATGCATGGGGCATCAAAGGCTGGTTCAAGGTCTTGCCCCACAGCGCCTCGCCCGAGGCGCTTTTTTCTGCCAAAAGCTGGTTTCTGTTGCCGCCCGATCGGCCCATGAAACCCCAGCGTGGCCAAGAGGCTGCAGCCTCTGCACAACAGACCTGGCGCGAGCCTTTGCTGCTCAATGTCCTCGAAGTCAAAGACCATTCCGACACCGTGGTGGCGCGTGCCCAAGGCATTGACGACCGCAACGCGTCCGAATCCTTGCGCGGAGGCCGAATTTTTGTGTCACGCGCCAGCTTCCCTGCTGCTGCCGATGGCGAGTACTACTGGGTTGATCTGATGGGCCTGCAAGTGTTCAACCGCGAAGGTGTGGATCTGGGCCAGGTGCGCGACCTCATGTCCACCGGACCGCAAACCGTTCTGGTCATCGAAGCCGCTGCCGAAGCCGAAGGCGGTAAGCCTGTCGAGCGCATGATCCCGTTTGTGGCGGCTTTCATCGACGGCGTTGACTTATCCGCCAAGCGCATCACGGTCGACTGGCAGCCCGACTATTGAGCCGCTCCGGCCGTGGAGGGCCATCCCCATGCGCTTTGACATCATCACCCTGTTTCCCGAGCTGTTTGCGCCGCTTTTGACCAGCGGCATCACGCGCCGTGCCTACGAAAGCGGGTTGGTCGACGTGCGTTTGTGGAATCCACGCGATCACGCCGAAGGCAATTACCGCCGGGTGGACGACCGCTCTTTTGGCGGTGGTCCCGGCATGGTCATGTTGGCCGAGCCCTTGTTCAAATGCCTGACGGCCATTCGGGCTGAGCGTCAGGAAACGGCTCCAGCACCTTTGGTGTTGTTTTCTCCCATTGGGCAGACGCTCAACCACGGCTCCATTGAGCATTGGTCGGCCAGCGCAGGCGCTGTGTTGTTGTGTGGTCGTTATGAGGGCGTGGATCAACGCTTCATCGACCAGTATGTGGACCAGCAAATCAGTCTGGGCGACTTTGTGCTCTCGGGCGGTGAAATCGCCGCCATGGCCTTGCTGGATTCGGTCGCCCGATTGCAGCCGGGTGTATTGAACGACGAGGGCAGCCACCAGCTCGACAGCTTCAACCCGGCGCTTGACGGTTTGCTGGACAGCCCGCACTACACCCGCCCCGAGGTCTGGCAGGGCCAAGCTGTACCGCCTGAATTGATGTCGGGGCACCATGCGCACATCGCGCGCTGGCGTCGTGAGCAAAGCCTGCGCTTGACTGCCCAGCACCGCCCCGAATTGTTGGAGCAAGCCCGTCTTTTGGGCAAGCTGAGTCGGCATGACGAAACCTTCTTGAAGCAGCTGGCGCATGGCTCGTCCGAAGCCAGCAGCCTTGCTGCGCCGAAAAAGCTATAATCAAAGGCTTTTCGATCCTCTACCCGCCGCGATCTGGCTCAGTCATGCTTTGGGCATGGCCTTTACAGCACAGAACGCCCCTTGTGTAGCGAGGCATGATCGGACGGAGTTCAAAAAATGAATTTGATTCAAACTCTTGAGCAGGAAGAAATTGCCCGTTTGGGTAAAGTGATTCCTGAATTTGCCCCCGGCGACACCGTGATCGTCAGCGTCAACGTGGTTGAAGGCGCGCGCAAGCGTGTCCAGGCCTACGAAGGTGTTGTGATCGCCAAGCGTAACCGTGGTCTGAACAGCGGCTTCACTGTGCGCAAGATCTCCAGTGGCGAAGGTGTGGAGCGTACGTTCCAGACTTACAGCCCTGTGATCGCCAGCATCGAAGTCAAGCGTCGTGGTGATGTTCGCCGCGCCAAGCTGTACTACCTGCGTGACCGCAGCGGCAAGTCGGCACGTATCAAAGAAAAGTTGCCTCAGCGCAAAGCAGCACCTGCTGCCAAAGCGTAAAGTCTTTTCGGACATACGAAAAAACCGCCCGGGTTTGCGCCCAGGGCGGTTTTTTTATGGGCGCTTAAAAGTTCTCGTTCATGCGCATATGCATACCACCCGGCAATGAAAAAGGCCTTGCCGGTGAGGGCAAGACCTTGGACGGGCTCTTGAAGTCCTGGGTTGAGCCCAGGAAAACAATCAAGCGCGCGTGATTTTCAGCACGCGGGTGCCACCACGCTTGCCTGCAGGGCCTTCGCCAGCAGCGTGGGGTTTGAAGTTGCCGGCACCAAACTGCTTGGGGCCGCGGGCAAACTTGTCACCTGCACCCGCTGCACCGCGTGGGGCAGGACGGGCGGCGTTGCGGTTGTCACCACCACGCTCTTCCCAGCGGCCGCCTTGACGTGGGCCGTCCTGGCGGGCATCTTGGCGAGGGGCAGGGCGGCTGTCGCCTTTGTCCCACGGGTGCGCAGGTGCGCCGCGCTGCTCAAAGCGATCACCGCCGCGGTTGTCACCACGGGGGGCGTCAAAACGGCCGCCATCTTTGCGGGCATCGAAGCGGGGTTCGCTGCGCTGCTCAAAGCGGGGCTGCTCGTCGCGGAAGTTGCCACGCGGGGCGCGGTTGTCAAAGCCACCACCATTGTCTCGGTCACGGTTGCCACCGAAGTCGCGGCCACCGGGGGCGGGGCGGCCACCACGGAAACCACCGCCTGCATTGGCGTAGTTGCGCTCGCCACCAAAGCGGTCACCGCCACGGCCCATGGGCTTGCGGGCTTCGGGCATGCGCACTTTGGGCTCCAGGCCCGGAATCACTTCGGCTTTGAAAGGCTGACGTGTGTAGGACTCGATGTCACCGATCTTGCGGCGGTCACGGATCTCGGCAAAGGTCACGGCCAAGCCGTCGCGGCCAGCGCGGCCTGTGCGGCCAATGCGGTGGGTGTAATCCTCGGCCTTCATCGGCAAGCCGAAGTTAAAGACGTGGGTGATGGTGGGCACGTCGATGCCGCGAGCGGCCACGTCGGTCGCAACCAAAATTTGGACCTGACCATTGCGAAGCGCCATCAGGCGGCGGTTGCGCATGCCTTGGCTCAAAGCGCCGTGCAGGGCCACAGCCGAGAAGCCGTCTTGCTGCAGGTCAGCGGCCAAGCCGTCGCACTCGATTTGGGTGCTGGAGAACACGATGGCCTGGTCGATCGTGGCGTCACGCAACCAGTGGTCAAGCATCTGGCGCTTGTGTTGGGCGTTGTCGGCCCAGAACAGCACCTGCTTGATGTTGTTGTGCTTTTCCTGAGGGTTGTCGATCTGGATTTTCTGGACCGAAGAACCGCCGTCGTGCATCACGCGCATGGCCAGTTGCTGAATGCGCGGCGCAAAGGTGGCGCTGAACATCATGGTCTGACGGCGCTGGCTGGTCAGCTCGTTGATGTCGGCCAGGTCGTCCGAGAAGCCCAGGTCGAGCATGCGGTCGGCTTCGTCCACCACCAAAAACTGCACTTGGTCCAGCTTGATTTGCATGGAGCGTTGCAGGTCGAGCAAACGGCCGGGTGTGGCCACCACCAGGTTGGCGTTTTGCAGCTTGGCAATTTGCAGCTGGTAAGGCATGCCGCCGACCACGTTGGCCACGCGCAGGCCGCGTGTGTGCTTGACCAACTCGATGGCGTCTTGCGCCACCTGCTGAGCCAATTCACGCGTGGGGCAAACGATCAGGGCGCCAGGTGTCGGAGCCTTGAAGTTGCGTGGGTTGGTGGGGTCTTTGCGCTTGGCACGCTTGGGGGCGGGCTCGCCCTTGGCGGTGGCGTCGGCGCAAGCTTGTTCAAACTCGGCGCGTTCAGCCGCTTCTTGGTCGGCCATTTGCTGGATCAGCGTGTGCAGCACGGGCAGCAAGAAGGCGGCGGTTTTGCCACTGCCGGTCTGGCTGGAGACCATCATGTCGGTGTAGCCATTGGACTTGCCGTCTTTGGAGCCGCCTGCAGTGGGCAAAGCCAAAGGAATGGTGCGCAATTGCACAGCGGTAGGCTGGGTGTAACCCAGATCGGCCACGGCTTGCACCAGCTCAGGGGCCAGGCCCAGTTCGACGAAACCGTTGGGCACATCGGCGATGGCTTCAACTTCTTCGGCCGCTTCAGTCGTGACTTCAGCTGCAGCTTGGGGGGTGATTTCGGCCGCCGCAGCGACCATGATTTCAGTGGCCAGGTTGGTCGCAACGGGCTGTGCAGTCGACTCGGTGGCGTTGGATGTGATTTCGGCAGGCGACGAGTCGCTCTGCACTGTGTTCAAAGTGTCAGTCATGTGTGTATAAAAAACTCGCACGGAACAACGACCGCCAACAGGAAACTGTTGCTTTGGGTCTTAGCACCGCAAGGTTGAAAAAACATCAACCATCAAACGGTGCTCGCGAGGGGCGCTGGGCGTGGAGCCTGGCCGCTGAGAGTGACCCTATCTTTGGGTCAAGGCATGAAGGGAGATGTAGGAAACGCTGCACCTTTGTGCAACGAGCCCTCGATTATGGCACGGATCCAAAAAAATTGCTAGGGTTTTCCCTGAAAATCACAAACGGATGAAATGCTCGCGGTAATGCGCCAGTTCGTCGATGGATTCGTGCACATCGGCCAAGGCGGTGTGCTTTTGCTGCTTCTTGAAGTTGGCGTAGACCTCGGGCTTCCATCGGCGCGACAGTTCCTTGAGGGTGCTCACGTCCAGGTTGCGGTAGTGGAAAAACGCTTCCAGCTTGGGCATGAACTTGACCAAAAAGCGGCGGTCCTGACTGATGGTGTTGCCGCACAGCGGGGACGCACTCTTGGGCACGTACTTTTTCAAAAAGGCCAGGATCTGCTCTTCGGCATCGGACTCGCTGGTGGTGGAGGCCTTGACCTTGTCGATCAGACCGCTTTTGCCGTGGGTGCCCTTGTTCCACTTGTCCATTTGGTTCAGCAGTTCATCGCTTTGGTGAATCACCAACACCGGCCCTTCGATGCGGGGCGTGAGGTGGGGGCCCGTCACGATCACGGCGATTTCCAGCAGACGTTCTTTTTCGGGGTCGAGGCCCGTCATTTCGCAATCGATCCAGACCAGATTTTGGTCGGATTTGGGCAGCACTGCGGCTTCAGGGGCGGGGGTGTGGGTGTTCGCATCAGACATCCAAGGATTGTCGCCGATGCCATGAGCCCCTTGACCATGGGCTTGAATCACAGTGCCCCAGCGGCACTCAGGGTGCGGCTCCTACAATGGCAGCATGAATGCATCCTTGACTTTGACCCTGACTCTGGTGGTGGCCTTGCTGGCCCATGTGGCGCTCAAGTTCTGGCTGAATGCCCGCCAGGTGCGGCATGTGGCCCGCCACCGCAGCGCTGTGCCTGCGGCTTACGCCGACACCATGGCCTTGGCAGACCACCAAAAAGCGGCCGATTACACCTTGGCCAAAGCCAGGTTGTCGCAAATCGACATCGCCCTGGATGCCGCCGTGCTGTTGGGCTGGACGCTGCTGGGTGGGCTTGATGCGCTCAACCAGGTGTTGATGGACTGGATGGGACCTGGCATGTCGCAGCAAATCGCGCTGGTGCTGGGCTTCATGCTGGTCGGTGGTCTCATCGGGCTGCCCTTGTCGCTGATGCAAACCTTTGGCGTGGAGCAGCGCTTTGGCTTCAACAAGATCACCCCTGCCTTGTGGCTGGGTGACATGGCCAAAGGGCTGGTGCTGGGTTTGGCGCTGGGCCTGCCCCTTTTGTGGGTGGTGCTGTGGCTCATGCAAGCCGGGGGCGCGTGGTGGTGGCTTTGGGCTTGGGGGGTGTTGGTGGGTTGGCAGTTGTTTTTGATGGCCATTGCCCCCAATGTGATCATGCCGCTGTTCAACAAATTCACGCCTTTGGAAGACGAGTCGCTCAAGGCCCGCGTGCAGGGCCTGATGCAACGCGCGGGCTTCACCGCCAAAGGGTTTTTTGTGATGGACGGCAGCCGCCGCTCGGCGCATTCCAATGCTTTTTTCACAGGCTTTGGGGCGAGCAAGCGCGTGGTGTTTTTTGACACCTTGCTCAAGCAACTGAGCCCTGCTGAAATGGAAGCAGTGCTGGCCCATGAGTTGGGCCACTTTAAACACAAGCACATCGTCAAAATGATGGTCACCAGCTTTGCCATGACGCTGGCGGGGTTGGCGCTGCTGGGTTGGTTGGCGCAGCAGATTTGGTTTTACACGGGCCTGGGCGTGATGCCCAATTTGTCAGGCAGCAACGATGCGCTAGCGCTGGTGTTGTTCATGCTGTTCACGCCTGTGTTCACACTGTTCTTCGCGCCCGTGTCGTCCTGGCGCTCGCGCCAGCAAGAGTTCGAGGCCGATGCCTATGCGGTGTCACAAACGCCAGGCCAAGACTTGTCTTCGGCGTTGCTCAAGCTCTACCAAGACAATGCTTCGACTCTGACACCTGATCCGTTGTATGTGAAGTTTTACTATTCGCACCCGCCGGCCAGCGAACGTCTGTTGAGGATGAAAAACGCATGAGCACCTTGGAAGTTCGCGCCCTCAAACCCACCGAGGTGATCATGGCGCTTGGCCAAATTTCGGGCTGGCATTTGTCGGGCGATGGGGAAAACGTCGCCATCGAAAAAACCTTTGAGTTTGCCCAACACACGCATGCGCTGCTGTTTATCAACAGCGTGGGCTGGTTGTCTGAAAAGCTCAACCACCACCCGGAGCTGGTCTTGACTTATCGCCGCTGCGCAGTGCGCTGGAACACACACGACGTTCATGGTTTGAGCCGATTGGACTTTGAAGCAGCCTCGCAAACCGATGACTTGTTGCCGGTATGAAGCGGCATGAATAAACCCAAAGCTCGCCCGGCCTTGCCCCAGGCCAACGATCTGGAATCAGGCTTGGTGGTGGCCACTTATGGCCGCCATTGCTTGGTGGAGACGCCCGAAGGCCGCCGCCTGATTTGCCACCCGCGTGGCAAGAAAAACCAAGTGGTGGTGGGCGACCAGGTGCTGTGGCAAATCGCAGGCGACGAGGGCAGCATCGAAAAACTGCAAGAACGCCGCAACCTGTTTTACCGACAAGACGAAATCCGCACCAAGTCCTTCGCAGCCAACTTGGACCGCGTGTTGATCTTGATCGCAGCCGACCCGGAGTATTCAGAAAGCCAACTCTCGCGTGCCTTGGTGGCGGCCGAAGCTGAGCGCATCACGCCCATCATCGCGCTCAACAAAAGTGACTTGGCCCAGCCCTTTGCCCAAGCTTGGGAGCGCCTGGCCCCTTACCGTGCCATGGGTTACAGCGTGATGCCCATCAGCCTGAGCCCGCGCAGCCCGGTGGCCGACGACGGCGTGGCCGCCTTGTGTGCGCATTTGCAAGGCCTGACCACCTTGGTGCTGGGCCCGTCGGGCAGTGGCAAAAGCACGCTGATCAACCGCTTGGTGCCCGATGCGCAGGTGGAAACCGGCGAAATTTCGTTGGCACTCAACTCTGGCAAGCACACCACGACCAGCACGCGATGGTACTGGGTGCCTGCGCTCGATGGGCTTGCTCAAGAAGGTGCTGAAACTGGCGCTCCACGCACCGCCTTGATCGACTCACCCGGCTTTCAGGAGTTTGGCCTGCACCACATCGAGCCCACACGCCTGGCCGACTGCATGCCCGATTTGCGAAAGCATTTGGGCGGCTGCAAGTTCTACAACTGCACGCATTTGCACGAACCCGGTTGCGCCGTGTTGGCGCAAGTTGAAACCGCTGAGCATCCCGGCACCATCAGCGTGCGCCGTCACCGTATTTACGCGCAGCTTTTTGAGGAGTTGGGTCAGCAGCGCTGGTGAAGAGCAGGGCGCCTTTAGCCCACCAAATTGGCCATGGTCAGCAAGGCCACCAGCACCAGCCACATGATGACCGTGCGCCAGACCAGGCCCACCACTTGGGCAAAGTGGGCCACGCTGGCCACGCGCCCGGGGGTACTGCTGCTGTCCTGGTTGTCGGGCGTGGTCATGCCCTCGGCCACGGGTTGCAAAGCCGCGCCACCCAAACGGATGTTGATGGCCCCTGCCGTGGCCGCCAGGATCACCCCATCATTGTCTTGCGGAAAATTCTGCGCGTGCTGCCGCCAGCCGTCCATGGCATCTTCAAAGCTGCCCACAATGGCAAAGCCCAAAGCTGTCATGTGCGAGGGCAGCCAGTCGACAGCCTGCCACGCCCTGGTCGAGACGGAGCGCAACACCTCGCTGGGCAAAGAGCCATCGGCTGAAGGTGTTTGCCAGCGGCGCTGGGTAAATTCTGTTAAGCGGTAAATCACCGGGCCCACGGGCCCCAGGCCGATGATGGACAGGGCGGCGTACCAAAAAAACACCCCGAACACATGGCGGTGCGCGGCGATCACCGAGTACTCGATCACGTGCCGCACGATTTCGCTGCGCGGAATTTGCCCCACCTGCACCTGCTGCCATTGCGCCAGCAACTCGCGGGCTTTGTCTTCGTCGCCGTTTTCCAGGGCTTCGCGGATGCCGGTGAAGTGGTGGCTGAATTGCCGGAAACCCAGCGTCGCATACAGCAGGGCCACATTCCACAGCACAGCCACCCACCAGCCCAGCGTCCAATCGAGCAACCAATGCAAGAGCACGGCCAGCAAGGCAGGGGACAAAACCGTGATACCCCACGTCACCCAAGCCTGTGGCCGGGTGCCTGCGTCGAAGGTGCGCACCACCCAGGCCGTCCATTGCTCGACAGCGGCAAAGACCTGGTTGTCGGCCTTGAGGGGGCGGGCTTGCTCCAGCACCAGGGCCAGCAAGATGGCAAAAAAACTCATGGCATTCTCATGTTGACGGGTTAGCAGCCAGGAAGCGGTAGAAATTGCGCAGCATCCCGGCCGTGGCACCCCAGATGAAATGTTCCACCGTCTGGACTTCGCCATTGGGGTCGGTTCGGCACTCCTCGTACGGCATCGAAAACCATTGTCGCTGAGATCCCTGCCACTCGAAGGCATGTCGCCGATGGTTGGCCGGGTTCATCAAAAAAGACAGGGGCACTTCAAACACATCGGCCACTTCGTCTGCATTCAAGCGCAGTTCGAAATCGGTCGAGACCAGGCCAATGACTGGCGTCACCCAAAACGAGGTGCCCGTGATGTAAACCGGCAACTCGCCAATGACCTGCACATGGCGGGCCGCCAAACCGACTTCCTCTTCGGCCTCACGCAAGGCCGTGGCCTGCATGTTGGCGTCCTCGGGGTCCACCTTGCCACCGGGAAAGGCAATTTGACCCGAATGGGTCTTCATGTGAGCGGCGCGGCGCGTCAGGAGCACCGTGGGTGACGAAGCTTGCGGCCCTCGCATCACAATGGGCACCAGCACCGCCGCTTGTGCAGGTGGGCGCTCAGAAGTGAAGCTTTCGCGCACCACTTCCGGCTGCCACACAGGCGGCTGCGCAAACCGGGCCTTCAGGGCTTCGGGCTGCAAAAAAGCAGTCGGCACAGCGGGCATGTCGTGGTCGATTTGCCAAACCGGGACTTGTCGGGGATCAAACAGTGGATTTTTGGACACAGTCGGTCTTTATAACCGACAAGGGCATGCACGCTGGCGCGGCACCGGCGGCGGTCTTGGCCCCAGCGCACAGAGGCCTGGCCGTAAAATGAGCGGGTTGCCCTATTTAGCAACGTTAATGGTTTTACACATATGGATACAGGTCATTTCATGAAACGCGATTATTTCTCTCCCGACGCCCGTTCCGAACGCCGCTTTGGCGAACACCGAGGCGGCACCTGCATGGCTTTGATCGACGGTCGATTCTTGATCTGGCTGGCCCAGCAAGGCGCGATGGGGGCCACCGGCGAGTCGGTCAACCGCCAGGGCTTGATCAGCTTGCTGTCCCAGGCCCTCTCCCACGCGGCGCTGGATGTTGATCTGCGCCGCATTTACTGGTACAGCGACCGATCGGATGGTCTGGTTGTCGACGACCAGATCGTGCGCCTGGTGCAGGCCCACGATGCCGATGGTGGGGCGTCTTTGTTGCGCTCACTGGGCCACGACCTCAAGCAACTGGCCGATCACCATGCCTGTGACCATGTGCTGGTGGCCAGCGACGATGAGCGCTTTTTGGCCACCATCGACGAAGCCCAGCTCAGCGGCCT
>JBIKQY010000217.1:0-4924 GCA_044349465.1 Limnohabitans sp.
CGTCAGACCGCGCTCGCGCTGCAGGTCTTTCATGATGTTGAGCACCTGCGCCTGCACGCTCACGTCGAGCGCCGAGGTCGGCTCGTCGCACACCAAAAACTCAGGGGCCGTGGCCAAAGCACGCGCAATCGAGATGCGCTGGCGTTGCCCGCCCGAGAACTGGTGCGGGTACTTGACCATGTCGAGCGGCGACAAGCCCACCGACTTGAGCAACTCGGCCACGCGGGCTTTGAGCTCTTCGGCGTCGCTGATCAGTCCATGCTCTTTCAGCGGTTCGCCAATGATGTTGTCCACCGTCCAGCGTGGGTTCAGGCTGGCATAGGGGTCTTGGAAGATCATCTGTATGCGCTGGCGCATGGCCTTGGCATCGTTCGATTTGAAAGCGGCGTGCGCGTCTTGGCCGTCAAAGGTCAAACCACCGCGTGTGGGCTCGTACAAGCCCACCAGCAAGCGGGCCACGGTACTTTTGCCGCAGCCGGACTCGCCAACAAGGGCCAGGGTTTTGCCGCGTTCGATCTCAAAGCTCACGCCGTCCACGGCGTTGAGCATCTGGCGCGGTTTGCGCTCGATCATGCGGTTGAGCCAAGGGGCCGACACGTCAAAGGTTTTGGCCAGATCGTGCGCAACGACCAAAGGTGCGGGTTTTTTGTCGCTCATGCGGCGCTCCCGTCGTGCAACCAGCAAGCGGCTCGGGTTTCACCCGCCTGGACCAAATCGGGTCGTTCTTGCTTGCAGCGGTCAAAGACTTTGGGGCAGCGCGGGTTGAAGGCGCAGCCTTGCGGGATGGCGTTCAGGCGCGGCATGGCGCCGTCAATTTGGTTCAGGCGTTCGCGGTCACTGTCCATGTCGGGGATCGAGGCCATCAGGCCAGCGGTGTAAGGGTGTGCGGGGTGGTTGATGACTTGGTGCACCGGGCCGATTTCGGCCACGCGCCCGGCATACAACACGGCCACGCGGTCGCAGGTCTCGGCGATCACGCCCATGTCGTGCGTGATCAGCATCACGGCAGCGCCACGGTCTTTGCAGACCTTTTTGAGCAAGCTGATGATCTGCGCCTGAATGGACACATCAAGCGCGGTGGTCGGCTCGTCGGCCACGATGAGTTGCGGCTCGGCCGCCAAGGCCAGCGCAATCACCACGCGCTGGCGCATGCCGCCCGAGAACTGGTGCGGGTAATGGTCAATGCGCTCTTCGGCGGCCGAAATGCCGGTGTCCTTGAGCAGCTGGATGGCCCGTTGCCGCGCCTCTTGGGGCGTCACCGGCAGGTGGGCCAAAATGGTTTCGGTCAATTGCCTGCCGATGGAATACAGCGGGTTGAGCGAAGTCAGCGGGTCCTGAAAAATCGCACCGATCTTGCGGCCCCGGATGTGGCGCATCTCGTCGTTGTTCAGGTGGTCGATGCGCTGGCCTTCGAGCAAGATCTGCCCCCCGGCCACACGGCCCGGCGGCTCCAGCAGGCCAATGATGGCCGCGCCAGTGAGCGACTTGCCTGCACCGGACTCACCCACCACCCCCAGAATTTCGCCGGGGGCGATGTCGAAAGAAATATCGTCCAGCGCACGCAGCGTGCCGTGGCGGCTGGGGAATTCCACCACCAGGTTTTTGACTTGTAAAAGACTCATCGCAATCTCGGATTCAGCGCGTCGCGCAACCAGTCACCCAGCAAGTTGACCGACAAGGCGATCAACACCAGCATCAGGCCCGGGAAAATCGTGATCCACCACTCACCCGAGAACAAATAATCGTTGCCCACGCGAATGAGCGTGCCCAGCGATGGCGAAGTGGGCGGTGCACCCACACCCAAAAATGACAGCGTCGCCTCGGTGATGATGGCTGTGGCCACCTGGATGGTGGCCAGCACCATGACCGGGCCCATCACGTTGGGCAGCACGTGTTTGACCATGATGCGCAGCGAGGGCACGCCTGTCACACGCGCCGCCTGCACGTATTCCTTGTTACGCTCCACCAAGGTGGTGCCGCGCACCGTGCGGGCGTATTGCACCCAACCTGTGAGCGAGATGGACAAGATCAACACGCCAAAGGCCAGCGACTCGTGCGCGTTGGGGAACAGCGCACGCCCCACTCCCGCAATCAAGAGCGCCACCAGGATGGCGGGGAAGGACAGCATCACATCGCACAGGCGCATGAGCAAGGCGTCGATCCAGCCACCCCGAAAACCCGCCAGCAAGCCCAGACCCACGCCCACCACCACCGACAAGATGACCGAGGCCAAGCCCACCACCAGGGAGATGCGCGAGCCGTAGATGATGGCCGAGAGGATGTCGCGGCCCTGGTCATCGGTGCCCAGCAAGAACTTGGTGCTGCCACCCTCCATCCAAGCTGGCGGCAAGCGGGCATCGCTCAGCTCCAGTGAGGCCAGGTCAAACGGGTTGGTCGGGGCCACCCAGCCGGCAAACACCGCCGAGAACAGGCACACAAAGGCGATGGCCGCCGCCACCATGGCGGTGGGCGACTGGCGAAAGCTGTAGCCCACATCGCTGTGGAGCCAACGGGTCAAGACATTGCTCATGGTCACTTCACGGTGATGGACTTGAAGGGCATGTAGTTGTCACCACGCTGCACCAATGTGACCTTCTTGCTGGTACCCCAGGCGAGCGCCTGTTGGTGCAGTGGCAGGTGACCAATGTCGGCGTTGTGCAACTCAAAGACCTCTTTGATCATGCCGTTGCGCTTGGCCTGATCGGTTTCGCTCTGGATTTTCACAGTCAGTTCGTCCACCTTGGGGTTGCAATAAGAACCCAAGTTGAACTGGCCTGTGCCCTTGTCGTCCACGCAGCGCATCAAAGCATTGAGCGCGTTGTGCGCGTCATAGGTGCTGGGGGTCCAGCCCAGCAAATAGAAGCTGGTGTCACGGCGCAAAATTTTCGGGAAATAGGTGCCCTTGGTCTCGGCCTTGAGGTTGACCTTGACGTTCACCCGTGCCAAGTTGGCAGCCACCGCCTCGCAGATCTGGCCATCGTTCACATAACGGTCGTTCGGGCAATTCATGTCGATGGTAAAGCCCGTGGGGTAACCCGCTTCTGCCAGCAATTTTTTGGAGGCTTCCACGTCAAAAGGCAAGCGCTTGTTCAGATCGGAGTTGAAGCCGTTGATGCCCGGGCCGACCATCAAGGCGCTGGGGTTGGATGCGCCACGCATCACGGTGCGCTTGATACCCTCGATGTCAATGGCCTGGTAGAAGGCCTGACGCACGCGCTTATCCTTGAAGGGGTTCTTGCCCTTCACGCTGGAGTACAGCAACTCGTCACGCTTTTGGTCCATGCCCAAAAAGATGGTGCGCAGCTCGGGGGCCACCAAAGCGCGGGTGTTGGCACCGGCGTTGATGCGGGGCACGTCTTGCACCGGCACGGGCTCCATGATGTCGATCTCACCAGACAGCAAAGCTGCCACGCGGGTCGGGTCGTTGGCAATCACAGAGAAGATGACTTCGTCCACGTTGCCTTCGATCTTGCCCCAGTAGCTGCCGTTGCGCACAAAGGTGGTGCGGATGTTGGGCTGGCGCTCGCGCAAGCGGTAAGGGCCTGTGCCGTTGGCGCGGAAGGAGGCGGCGTTTTCAATGCCCTTGCGGCGGTCCACAGGACGTGTGGCTTGGTTGTCCTCGCACCACTTTTTGCTCATGATGTACACGGTCGACAGCACGTTGGGCAAGATCGGGAACGGAGCCTTGGTTTCGATTTCGATGGTGTGGCTGTTGATCTTGCGCACTTCCTTGATGTCGTTGGTGTTGCTGCGCATGTCCGAGCCTTCGCCAGCGGCGCGGGTCAGCGAGAACACCACGTCATCGGCGGTAAACGGCGTGTCGTCATGGAAGCGCACGTTCTTGCGCAGCTCAAAACGCCACACGGTAGGCGAGGTTTGCTTCCACGAGGTGGCCAGACCGGCTTCGAACTTCAGGTCTTTGCTCACGCCCACCAGTGACTCGTAAACGTTGTTGGTCACGCTCAGTTGCAGCGACTCGTTGAGCGAATGCGGGTCCATCGACAAGGCGTCGCCTTGGTTGGCAATGCGCACAGTGGCAGCGTGGGCGCTGCCCATCGCCAAGGCAGACACCACAGCCAAAGCGGTCAATGTGCGGTTGAAGGAATGCATGCGCATGAAAAAACTCCTGAAAGAAAGGGATGAAAGCGGTTTGAAAATCATGAACTGCGCAAGGCAGTGTTCAGCGGCAAAGCCTGCTCGATCAAGCTGGCATGCAAAGCTGCGCCCAAGGGCAGGATGTCGTCGTTGAAATCGTAGCGGCTGTTGTGCAGCGGGTGTGGTCCCGGGCCGTGCGGCATGCCTTGGCCGATGCGGATGTACGCGCCGGGTTTGGCTTGCAGCATGAAAGAAAAATCTTCGCCACCCATGCTGGGCAGCATGTCGCGCCAGACCTTGTCTTCGCCCACCAAAGCCGCAGCCACATCACAGGCAAACTGCGCTTCGGGCACGGTGTTGACGGTGGCGGGGTAGACGCGCTCGTAGGTCAATTCGGCCGAGGCCCCAAAGCCTTGCGCCACACCGTTGCACAGGGCACGCAGGCGGTCTTCGATCTGGTCTTGCACGCGCTCGCTGTAAGTGCGCACCGTGCCCACCAAGGTGGCCTCGCCCGGAATCACACTCATGGCGCCGGGGTGGCCGGCCTGCATGGAGCAGATGCTGATGACCGCTTGGTCGAAAGCCGACAGGTTGCGCGAGACCACGCTTTGCGCGGCCGTGATGATGTGCCCGGCCACCAGCACCGGGTCCACACTCTGCTGCGGGCGGGCACCATGCCCGCCTTTGCCGATGATGCGGATCTCGATGCGGTCCACCGCCGCCTGCATGGGGCCGGGGGTGATGCCGATAACGCCGAAGGGCATATCGGGGGAGTTGTGTTGGGCATAGACCTGCTCGCACGGAAAGCGCTCAAACAGGCCGTCTTGCA
>JBIKQY010000218.1:0-4893 GCA_044349465.1 Limnohabitans sp.
CGTGTGCTTGCAAATTGCACCGCTACAACGTGCTGAAGTAATCGGCTGGCGAAGGTCGTTGACGGTTTGTGCGGGAGGATTGGATGTGGCCGATGTTGAGGCAGCAAATGGCGTTTTCATGGGCTGGCAAGGCAAACAGTTGGCGAAAGGCTTGCGCGTGCATGGCCTTGCCGCTGGTCAGGCTGGAGCCCAAACCTAAAGCCGTGCACATGAGCATCATGTTTTGCAGGGCGCAGCCGAGTGACACCAGCCGCTCGGCGGTGGGGATGTGGTCTTCGCCGTCATGTTCTGGCTGCTCGGTTCGGCATATGGCCAGCAAGAGCCAGGGCGCGCGGTGGGCCTTTTCGCGTGCTTGGTCAAGCTCTTGGGCGCTGGCTTTTGCATCGCGTTCATGAAGGGCTTGTGCAAAGGCTCGCGCCAACAGGTTTCTCTTTGCTGCGGTGACTTCGACAAAGCGCCAGGGCAGAATTTGATGGTGGTCCGGCGCGGCACTGGCGGCCAAAAGGATGCGCGACTTTTGTGCCGCATCAGGCCCTGGGCCTTGCAGTCTTTTGGGCAGTGTGGTCCGGCGCGTATGAAGCCAATGTTCGGCAGCATCGGCCAAGAGCCCATTAGGGGGCACAGACATGGGCTTTTACTTCTCGTCTTGCCACCAGTACCACTTGTACAAAAACCTCTGGCCCAGGCGGCGGAAAGGGGCGAGGGCTTCGGAGCGGAACATGTGCAAAAAGTGCGGGTAGGTCAGCGCGCTGTTGTAAATCGGCAGATGAAAGACTTCCTGGCCCGCGTCTTTGCCAGCCACGCGCTCGGCCAGGCGTTTGCCCGCCCAGGTGGAAAACGACACCCCATTGCCGCCGTAACCCAGCGCGTACCAAACGCTTTGGCTGGGGTCGGGTTGGGTGATGCGCGGCATCATGTCGTGGCTCACATCGACCCAGCCCCACCAGGAGTGCTCGATGGGGATGCCCGCCAAGGTCGGAAACTTGCGTGCAATGCCGTCGGTGAGCAGTTTCAGGTGTTGGGGCTCGGGCGCTTCTGCCCCGGTCACGGCGCTGCGGCTGCCGATTTGCAGGCGGTTGTCAGGCAGCAGCCGGTAGTAAAAGCGCAGGGTGCGCGTGTCGGTCAGGAAGACACGGGTCTTCAGGCCCGCCGCTTCTATCTGGGCCTGGGTCAAGGGTTGCGTGACCATGTTGTTGGACAAGATGGGCAGCAGTTTGTTTTTGGTGAGTGGGCTCAGGGCCTGGCCGGTGTAGCCGCCAGTGCACACGGCCACGCGTTTGGCGCGCACGGTGCCGCCAGGGGTGCGCAGGTGGTGCACGCCGCCCACGGTTTCCCAGCCTTGCACGGGGCTGGCGGTGTGCAGTTTCACACCCAGGGCGCGGGCTTTTCGGATCAGGCCAAAGGTGAATTTGAGGGGGTGGATGCCCACGCCTTCTTGCTCCCACATGGCGCCTGCGGCGTCGTGGTCATTGAAGTGGTTTTGCCGCAATTCGTCGGCCGAAAGCATTTGGGTTTGGTAGCCAAAAATCTCGTTGCGGACCCGGGCCTGCTCTTTCAGGTAGGCGACTTTTTCGGGGCGGTGCGCCACGTACAGGTGGCCGCCGTCGATGGCGTCGCAGTCAACTTCGAAAGCCAGGTTTTTGAAGTTCTCAAAGCCGGTGCGGATTTCGGTGTCCAGTTTTTTGGCCACGTCCAGGCCCCAGCGCTCGATCCACTGCGCACGCGACAGGCGGCCGCTGGCGTTTTGACCCTGGCCACCGCTGCGGCTGGAGCAACCCCAGGCGCTTTGGTTGGCTTCCAGCACCACAGCCTGAATGCCGTGTTCTTGCGCCAGGTACAAGGCGGTCGAGATGCCGGTCGAGCCCGCACCGATGACCACCACATCCACGTCCATGTCTTGCTGCACCGGACCATCGTCAGGCGGCGGTGTGCCAGCACTGGCGACCCAATAGCTGGGCGCGTAGTCGCGGCCTGCACCAGGGGTGGCGTGCACCAGTGGGTCGTATTGGGGGTCGTAGCGGGTGTCGCGGTGCGCTTTGTCGTTGGACGTCATGAGCGGTTTCTCGAATAGGGTCAAGACGGATCACCGCAGCTCGGCAGGGCCGAGCTGCGGTGATCTCATTTGGCAGCAGGCAAGTTGGGGCGGTTTTTTCGGAATGCGCTCTTGGACAGAATCTTGCCGTCCTTGAACGCAAAGATGTCCACGCCGTCGGTTTCTACCCGTGAGCCGTCGGTGGCGGTGCCGACATAGGTCCATTCGGAGACACCAAAGTCGCCCTGCACAAAATGCTTGCCATGGATCCACTGTGCGTCTGGCACGGTGGCCCAAGCGCCTGGAAAGGCTTTGCGCAAGGCCTCGTGGCCCTGGTGGCGAGAGCCGCACGCGTCGGGTCCACCCGCAGTCATGAACACGCCATCGGGGTGCATGAAACTCAGCAGGGCTTCCACGTCATGGCGGTTCCAGGCGTCGGTGAAAGCTTCGAGGGTGGCAAGGGTGACGGTGGCAGACAAGGGCTTCTCCTGAGGATGATCAAAGTTCTTAAAGAATAGCCCATCTTCACGGGTTGCATAGAGCCAGATCGGGTCAATCGCGTGTGCCAGCAAGCCTGCTTATACTGGCACGCATGTCGAGCCGATACCGCACCAAAGATGTTCAGTGGGAGAGTTTGTTTGCCCTGCAAGACAAACCCGCCATGCCCTTGCAACAACGCTTGCGGCTGGCCGCTGTGGAGGCCATTTTGGACGGCCGCTTGCCACCGGGTGCAACCTTGCCGTCTTCGCGTGAACTGGCCAAGGCGCTGGGCATGAGCCGAAACACCGTGACTTCGGCTTACATGCGCCTGATCGATGACGGTTTTCTGGAAGCGCATCCGCGCAGCGGTGTATTTGTGAAGGTGCACGGTGATGCCCGTCCGTCCGCTGCGCTGGGCGCTAACTTGCGCGCTGGTGTGCAGTCAGACCTGCACAAGCCATCCGTTCAACGGACCGTGCAACTTTCCGAGTCCGCAGATGCGCAGCCCGCTTCGCCCGATTGGTCGGCGCGCCTGATCCGTTCGCTCAGTGACCGCCGCACCCTGGCCAAGCCTGACCAATGGCATCGCTATCCCTATCCCTTTGTCTACGGCACCTTTGATCCCCAGCTCTTTCCGACCGAGGCGTTTCGCGAGTGTTGTGTGCACAGCCTGGCGCGAGCTCACTTGCCGCAGTGGACGCCTGATTTTGAACTCAGTGATGTGCCGGAGTTGATTGAGCAAATCCGCTTGCGCCTCTTGCCCAAACGCGGGGTGTTTGCGTTGCCTGAAGAAATACTGATCACTGTGGGTGCGCAAAACGCTTACTACATGCTGGGCGAAGCTTTGTTCGATGCCGATTCCCGCGTGGGTTTGGAAGAACCGGGGCACCCGCATGCCCGCAACAGTTTTGCATCGCGCCAGCCGCAGTGGGCTGCCTTGGCCGTGGATGATCGGGGCCTGGTGGTCGAGCGCATGCCAGCGTTGGACTATGTGTATGTGACCCCTTCGCACCAAAGCCCGACCACGCGCACCCTGTCGTTGGAGAGGCGCAAGCGTTTGCTCGCATTGGCCGAGCAGCGTGACTTTGTGGTGATTGAGGACGATTACGAGGCTGAGAACCTCTACGAAGGTGTGCCAGTGCCCGCGCTCAAAAGCCTGGACAAGGTCGGGCGTGTGATTTATGTGGGCTCAATTTCCAAGAGCCTGTCACCGTCTTTGCGCTTGGGTTACATCGTCGCGCCGCGTGCCCTGATTGCCGAGTTGCGGGTTTTGCGTCACGCCATGGTGCGTCACCCCAGCGCATTTTTGCAGCACGCCTTTGCCCACTTTTTGTCGCTGGGACACCATGAGACTCACGCCCGGCGCGTGAACCAGGCCTTGCAGGCACGCATGCATGCCTTGGGTGAAGCGCTGCGGCGCGAGCTGCCAGATTTTCAGTTTGTCTTGCCCACGGGCGGCGCTTCGGTGTGGGTGCGTGCGCCTGATTGGGTGGATACAGGTGAGCTGGCGCTCATGGCGCGCGAGCAGGGTGTCTTGATTGAAGCGGGCGAGGTGTTTTTCATGCACCCGCCTTATCCCTGTCCGTATTTCCGTCTGCGCTTGTCTTCCATCGGTGTGGACCACATCGGCCCGGGCATCCGGGCCCTGGCCGTAGCGGTGCTAGCGCTGGCCCAAGCACGCGGCGTGCCCAGAGTCCTGGTACACCTGCACTGATCTGTCGCAACTTCGCTTTTGTACAGACCTAAAGCAAGGCTTACATCTTGCCTTTCCAGGGCACCAGGCGGCGTTCGACGGCGCGCATGAGCAGGTCAAAGCCGTAGGCCACGACGCCTATCACGATGATGCCCATGACCACGATGTCGGTGCGCAGGAAGTTGGACGCGTTGAGCACCATCTGGCCCAGGCCCACGTTGGCGGCCACCATTTCAGCGGCCACCAGGGTGCTCCATCCAAAGCCGATCGCCACCCGCATGCCGACCAAAATTTCAGGCAATGCGGCAGGCAGCACGACGTGCCGAATCAATTGCGTATAGCTCGCACCCATGGAGTAAGCGGCGTTCATTTGTTCTTGAGAGGCGCTGCGCATGCCTGAGCGCGCGGCCATGGCCAGTGGGGCAAAACAGCTCAGAAAAATCAACAAGACCTTGGGCAACTCGTCGATGCCAAACCAGATGATGATCAGGGGCAAATAGGCCAGGGGTGGCAGGGGCCGGTACAACTCGATGGGGGGGTCGAAAATGCCGCGCCAGAACCTCGACATGCCCATGGCAATGCCCACAGGAATGGCCACCAAGCTGGCCAGCAAAAAGGCACCAAACACTCGCAGCACGCTGGCCACAAGGTGCTCCCACAAGGGCTTATCGTTGGCCGTGCCGGTGAT
>JBIKQY010000219.1:0-4869 GCA_044349465.1 Limnohabitans sp.
ATGCGGCCAAACCAGATGCGCAAGTTGGCGTGCTGGAAGTTTTCGCTCAACTGGCCCAGCGCCACCAAGGCCACAAATTGCCCCGGCCCGACCCCGATCAGCACCGCCACCACCGACAGGGCCAAACTGGTCAGCACATCGTCCAGCAGGTGGTTGCGGTTGTCCGACCACATGGTCATCTGGCGCTGCGAATGGTGCAGGCTGTGCAGGGCCCACCAACGCGGCAGCTGGTGCTGGCCCCGGTGAATCCAGTAGTTCACAAAATCAAACACCAGCAGGTAGATCAAAAAGCTGACCCAGGCCACATCGCTGACACCGGGCCAGACTTGGTCAAGGTGCCAGGTGGGTGCGCCCAGGCCGCGCAAGCTGCCCCAGGCTTGTTCAAAGAGCCAGTCAAAGGAAAAGAACATGGCCAGCTTGAACAGGCCCAGGCGCTGGATCAGGGTGTACACCACGTCCACCCGCACGGCGCGGGGGTCATGCAAGGGCTCGGCCGGCCAGCGCCGCTGCATGGGGCCCATCACGCTGAGCAAGACCGCCATTTGCAGCAGGCCCACCACCAACCAGCCTGTGCCTTCGTAGGCTTTGTCCAACAATTGGGCCAGGCCCAAGCCATACACCAAGGGCTGGACCACGGCCTCGAACAGGCTTTGCTGCAACCAGGAAAAGGCGTCGATCAAAGTGTCCATGGCGGGTCAGGGTCGCACAGCGGGCTGGGTCACGGTGGCCGGTTTAGGCTGCGTCAGCTGCAGGGGCTGCTGGCGCACCCAGTCACGGTATTGGGGGTGCTCGCGCAAGGTGGCAAAGCACAGACCGCGGGCCTTCAGGCCCACGATCAAGGGCTCCAGCACGGCCGGAGCCCACGGGTCCTGGCGCGACCAGATGCCCAGGTGGGCCATCAAGATGTCGCCGGGCCGGATGTTTTGCAGGGCTTTTTGCAGCAAATGGGCGTTGCTGTAGCGCTCGCTGGGCAACTCGTCGCCCAAAAAGCCGGCATCCGCCCAGCCCACATGCGCATAGCCGCACTGCCGGGCCGCTTGCAGCAGCCGGGCCGAGGTTTTGCCACCGGGTGCGCGAAACAAAGGCAAAGGCGTTTGCCCGGTCAGGGCTTGCAAACGTCTGGCAGCTTGGTGCAGGTTGTCGCAATACTGTGGTGCACTCCACAGCAAGTTTTGACCGGCCTGCTGGCCCGCACTGGGGCGGATGCGAAAGCGCACATCACCCGGACCATCGAGATCGGCACGCCAATAAGCGTGGTCCCAGGTGTGCGAGGCAAAGGCATGGCCTTCGGCCCCCCGTGCACGCCACCAATCGGCCCAGTGATCACCCAAGGAGCCATCACCTTGCTGGGTTTTTTCATTCGCCGCAAAAAAAGTGACCGGCACTTTGTGGCGCTGCAGCACCTGGGCAATCAGCGGGGCGGTGCCCATGTGGCCGGTGTCGAAGGTCAGGTAGACCGGGCGGTTGCAGGGAGTGGGTTCTGCCGGGACTTGCACGGGCAATGGCGCTTGCGCCAGTACCGTGCCGCTGGCCAAGGCGCACAGCGCCAGGCTGGCTGAAGACAGCCACTGGCGTGGGCGGGACTCAGTTGCGCGGCGCATGGTCCAAGGTCCAAACCCCGTGGGGCGACTTGCCCACCGGCACTTGCTTGACCACCTTGCGCGAAGCGATGTCGATCACGCTCAATTTGCGTGACCAACGCGAGGTCACCAAAATCAGTTGGCCGTCTGCGGTGATGTCCATGCAGTCTGGGCCTGAAGGGCCGGGCAATTGCGCCACCACTTTCCAGTCGATGAAATCGATCTGGCTGATGGAGTTGGCCACCCTGTTGCTGACAAACACATGGCGTTTGTCACCCAGCGCCCGGAAGGCATGCGCCCCTTTGCCGGTGGGGATTTTTTTGAACAATTTGGGCTTGGGGCCAGAGATGTCGTACACCTCCACCCCGTCGCCACCGGTCAGGCCCACCAACAGGTATTTGTCGTCGGGCGTGCCGTATACATCGGCGGGCACCGCGCCGACCGGGGTGCGCGTGCTCAGGGTTTGGGTGCTCAAGTCAATCGAGACAATTTCATTGCTGTCTTGCATCGAGGCCCAGACGGTCTTGCTTCGGCTATCGATCCACAGGTGGCTGGGCGTTTTGCCGGTGGCAATGCGTTTGGACAAATGCGCGTTTTGGCCATCCCACCGGTAAATGTCCACGTGGTTCAAACGGTTGGCGGCTGTGACAAACCACTTCATGTCTGGCGAAAAACGCAGGTGGTAAGGGTCCAAAATGCCGGTCACCGTGCGCTGCACTTGCGCGGTGCGCGGGTCGATGAAGGTCAGGGAATCGCTCATGGCATTGGCCACAATGAGCGATTTTTCATCCGGGGTCAAATACAAATGGTGCGGCTCTTTGCCGGTCGGGATGCGTTTCTTTTCGGTCCACTGTGTCGGATCAATCACACTCACGTTGCCCTCGAGCGAATTGAGCACAAACACGGGCGCTGGTGAGTTGGCCATCACTGAATTAACCAAAAACACCGAATAAAACAGAACAAAAAATCTGGAAAATACACTAAAACGGATCACTGGGGGGCTTTCAAAATCGCTTTCAAGTGTAATCGGGCCACCTTCAGGATTTCAAATGCAGACCAGCACCCCTCAAAAAATAAGCATTCAAGGCATCGGACTGGAAACCCTGAGCATCGCCCCAGCCGCC
Source organism: Limnohabitans sp. (assembly GCA_044349465.1). Lineage (GTDB taxonomy): Bacteria > Pseudomonadota > Gammaproteobacteria > Burkholderiales > Burkholderiaceae_C > Limnohabitans_A. The sequence continues at coordinate 2,705 of JBIKQY010000219.1, forward strand.
GGTGCCGATGGCCCAACCCTCGTGTTTTTGCACGAAGGTCTGGGCAGCGTGCGCATGTGGCGCGACTGGCCGACACGCCTTTGCGCGCAAATGGGCTGCGCGGGCCTGGTGTATTCGCGCCAGGGTTACGGCCAGTCCGACCCCGTGCCCGATGTGCGAGGCCCTTCTGGCCAAACGGATGGACGCAGGCATGGGCGCTTGCTGCCCGATTACATGCACCGCGAAGCCTTCGAGGTCTTGCCCGCCTTGCTGAAGGCCTTGGGCATCGAAAGGCCCGTGCTGCTTGGGCACTCCGACGGGGGCACCATCGCCTTACTGCACGCCAGCCGTTTTGAGGTGCATGGCTGCATCGTCATGGCCCCCCACGTCATCGTGGAGCCCATCTCCCTGCAAGCCATCCAGCAAGCCCGGCAGGCCTTTGAGCAAGGCGCATTGCGCGAGCGCTTGGCCGCTTACCACGCCGATGTGGACTGCGCCTTTTGGCAATGGAACGAGGTCTGGCTGAGTTCTGCTTTTGCCAGTTTTGACATCCGCGCCGACTTGGCCACCATCGAGGCCCCGCTGCTGGCCATCCAGGGCGAGGACGACCCTTACGGCACGCTGGCCCAAATCGAGGACATCGCCCAAGCCGTGCCGCACACCCGTTTGCTCACCCTGCCTGCCTGCGGCCATTCACCCCACCGCGACCAATCCGAGACGGTGGTCAAGGCGGTGGCAGATTTCATGGACAGTTTGGCAAATCGTCGGACCTGAAGACGACCTACGAAGACCGATCCCTCGAAGGTCGGGCCTTTATGGTCCGACATTTCATCTTCTCGCGAAGCGACATTTCAGGGCTTGAGCGCCGCCAAATCCGATGGTGTCAAAAAGCGCCATTGCCCGGGAGCCAAGTCGGCCAGCACCAAACCGCCGATTTGCGAGCGGTGCAAACCCTCCACCCGGTTGCCCACGGCCGCCACCATGCGCTTGACCTGGTGGTATTTGCCCTCGGTCAGGGTGAGTTTGAGGTGCAGCTCACTCACCGCCTCGCAGGCCGCCGCCTTGACCGGTTGAGGGTCGTCGTCCAGCACCACCCCACTCAGCAGTTTTTCCACCATCTCGGGCGTGATGGGGTGTTTGGTGGTGACCTCGTAGACCTTGGGCACATGGTGCTTGGGCGAGCTCATCTTGTGGATGAACTGACCGTCATCGGTCAGCAGCAGCAAGCCGGTGGTGTCCTGGTCGAGGCGGCCCACGGCTTGGACGCCCTGCACCGCCGCTTTTTGCGGGCGCTGGCGCAAAGGCGCGGGCAGCAAGGTGTAGATGCTCGGCCAGGTCGAAGGCTTTTGCGAGCACTCGGTGCCTGAGGGCTTGTGCAGCAGCACGTAGGCTTTGTCCAGGTAGGGCCAATCGGTGCCTTGCACCGTGAATTGCAGACCCTCCAGATCGAAAAATTCGCCCGCATCGGTGACGGTTTGGCCCTGCACTTGCACATGGCCTTGCTGGACCAGGCCTGCGCACACGCGGCGGGTGCCAAAGCCCTGGCTGAACAAGATGTCTTCCAGGCGCATGGGTTTGAGAGGTTTGGCTTTCATGGGGCATGATTGTCGCCTCGAAACAGACCCTTTTCGCTTGCAGGAGACCCGGCCCATGAGTGCTGCCCTTGAAACGCTCGATCGCATGAACACCGCCCTGGCCCAAAGCCAAAACGGCCAGCTGCCGCAAAGCGAGATGATTCGCCTGTGGCGCACCCAAGCGGCCACGTTGGCGCTGCCCGCGCGCTTTGACGAGGTGTTGCAACCCTTGCTCGACCGCATCGAAGCCAGCGCCTTGTTCAGCGAAGAAAGTTGCTCGTTCAGCCAAAAAGATTTGCTCGCCAGCCTGCAGATGTGGGCCGACAAAGCGCGTTTGCGGCTGTCCAGCCCCAGCGCCGCGCAGACCTAAAGCGCAAGGGCGAGGTCTTGCGATGGGGCCGTGTGCAGCGCCAGCCAGCGCTCGATGTGCCCCGCGTCGTGCACCAGACGCAGCTCGTCGAAGGCCTGCTGCGCCTCGGGGTAGACCCGGCGCATGTAGTTGAGCCACTGCTTGAGCCGCCCTGCCCGGTGCCGCGTGGCCACACGGGCGCTCACCCCCAGCCAAAACACCTGCATCAAAGCCACCAAGGTGGACCACGGCACACCCTGCCC
>JBIKQY010000220.1:0-4858 GCA_044349465.1 Limnohabitans sp.
CCATCAAGCTGGGTATCAACGGATTTGGCCGCATCGGCCGTCTGGCGCTGCGCGCCGCGCTCAAGCATGGCTTCGACGACATCCAGATCGTCGGCATCAACGACCCCAAGCCCGCCGACTACCTGGCTTACATGCTCAAGTACGACAGCGTGCATGGTCGCTTTGATGGCACGGTGGACTTCACTGAAGACACGCTCATCGTCAATGGCAAAAAGATCAAGCTCTCGCACGAGCGCGACGCGCACAACCTGCGCTGGGGCGAGATGGGCGTGCACACCGTGCTCGAATGCACAGGCCATTACCTGACCGAACCCACCAGCCAAATGCACATCGTCGCTGGTGCCAAAAAAGTCGTGATCTCGGCCCCGTCCAAAGACAGCATCCCCATGTTTGTCTATGGCGTGAACCACAAACAATACGCAGGCGAAGCCATCGTGTCGAATGCGTCATGCACCACCAACTGCCTGGCCCCCGTGGTCAAGGTGCTGAACGACAAATGGGGCATCAAACGCGGCCTGATGACCACGGTGCACGCCGCCACCGCCAGCCAGATGACCGTGGACGGCTCGTCGCGCAAAGACTGGCGCGGCGGCCGTGGCATCCTGGAAAACATCATCCCCAGCAGCACTGGCGCGGCCAAGGCCGTGGGCGTGGTCATCCCTGAGATCAAAGGCAAGATCACCGGCATGGCGTTTCGTGTGCCCACGTCGGATGTGTCGGTGATTGACCTCACGGTGGAGCTGAACAGCGATGCCAGCTACGCCGACATCTGCGCCGAAATGAAAGCGCAAAGCGAAGGTGCCCTCAAAGGCGTGCTGGGTTACACCGACGAAAAAGTCGTCTCCACCGACTTCCGTGGCGAGCCCTGCGCCAGCGTGTTTGACGCGACCGCCGGCATTGCGCTGGACAAAACCTTCGTGAAGATCGTGGCCTGGTACGACAACGAATGGGGTTACGCCAAGCAGTGCCTGGAGATGGTGCGGGTCGTCAACAAGAAAAAGTGATTCGCGCCTGAAGGGGCAGGAGCCTGCGGTATCTGAGTTATTGAACTCACCCACAAAGCGCCTTCGGGCGCTTTGTCATTTGGAACCGTTAGGTCACCTTGACCATCAAACCCATCGGTAACCAATCGATCCTGCCCCTTGAAGTCGTTAACAGTATCCAAGGGATAGCTTTTTTGTAGGAGCCCACCCCTGTGGGCGATGGGCGAGGAACACGCCCTGCAAGCCATCGCCCACGGGGGGACTCCTACAAAGACAACAGAAGCCGTATGGCCGACAAAAATATGGATAGGGCTTAGCGTGTTTGCGTGTGGTGACAACGGGGATGCGGTTTGAATGGGAGCGTCGGCAGTTGGGAAGATGTAAGTCCTGCACATGGGGCTCAATTTCGGTCGGCTGCCACACACTGTGAATGTGCTCGACCAAAAACAGCCACACACTGGCAAAAACTGCTGCAACGCTACCGACGCACCGCCGTCATATCGCTTGAGCCATATGAATGTTCAATCGCACAGGCAAGACAAAAAGATATGTTCAGTAGGGCTTGAACCACCGCCCAGAACCGGGCTCGTCCAACAAACGGATCAGGTCGCGGCTTCGCGCGACCTATCCTTACTCGTTAGACCTCATTCGGTGCACTCCACTGCCTATTGAGCAGCGCGTACTGTAGGAGGTCATGGTGCCGGCCCGCCCAGTACCCAGCTTCCCGCTGCCGTCCCTCTTGCAGAAACCCGAGCGCCTCGAGTAAGGCCAGAGATGCCGTGTTGTCAGGGTGAACCTGCGCCTCGATTCGATTGAACTGCGCCTCTCGAAAACCCCATGTGATGATTGCTTTTAGAGCTTCTTTCACATATCCGCAGCCCTGATGCGCCGGACTGATTTCGTAACCGACGATGCATGATTTCCAGCTTCGATTCCAGCGAAACAAACCGCATGTACCGATCAGTCCGGGTTGGTCTTTCAACTCCAAGGCCCAGCGTGCACCAGAAACAGGCTCTTTGCGCCAACTGGCAAACGTAGCGACCAACTTCGCGGCGCCGTCAAGATCGCGAATCGGATCCGAACCGAACCATCTCATGTACTCGGCATTGCCATGAATTCGAACAATATTTTCTGCATCCGATTCCACAACCTCACGCAGCGTAAGTCGGGACGTCTGCAGCGCTGGAAAATCGACCATAAGGTGTTTGTGGTTTAACGTTCGAGGAAGGCGGATGGTTAGGCCCGACTTGGAAGCCTGTGCCTTAGCAAGCGATTGAGCCACGACAGCGCAATGATGGGAATGACGGCGGCATACTTGACATTGCCTCTGAAGTAGACAGCGACCGCCAGTGCGCAACCGACGGCGACCAAAAGGAGCAGCGAAGAACGCTGCACCGATACGCTTGGACCGAGCTTGGCAATGAAGCCACTGGGGGTGAAGAGCGTGGAAACGACCCCCACCAAGAGGATCGCCAAGAACAAACTTGGTTCGCCGAACTGCTGGTAAACGCGAAGCCACCACCATTGCTCGGTAAACGCCGCTGCACCGCCCGCGATGAGCCACAAATTGGCCCCCAGGATAAGGCGGTTGGCAGGTGCAGTGCGCGCGAGCAAAAAAGCGAGTTCAACAATAGCAAGAAGCGAACTTGCCTTGAAAGCGAAGACAAAAGACTCGTCTGTGGTTTGACCACGACCGAACGCCAAATACGCAAAGAAGGCCAGAGCGATGAAGCCGATCAGGTATTCAAGGATGGCGAGTGCCGCAGTGCGCATGTTGTGGGGCCTAACGTTTCAGATGAGAGGCGGCACCCGACTTGTCGGGCGCCGTATTCTCGATGGAAGTATTAAACGGATCGGGTCGCGGCTTCGCGCGACCTACCCTTACTCTTTAGGCCTTAGCATGCCAAGCCTCAATGGAAGCGCGATAGCCGGAAGGCAAACGAGTTGGAAGCGAATCTACGGCAAAAGTGCGAAGCTCTAAATGTTCGTGGCTCAGACGTGGATCAAAGGGACCTTGCAGCTTGCAGCCGTAGGTGACGATGAAGACGTACTTGCCAGGGATAACTTCGAACAGGTAGCTGTCAATGAGCTCTTCGGCAAATACTTTGACACCAAGTTCTTCTTCGAACTCTCGCTGAACACAGGTTTCTGGGTCTTCACCAACTTCGATTCTGCCGCCCGGAAGTTCCCATTCATCTCGGTCGTTCATTGCGAGGACAGCCTTGCCGTTATCGACGAGCAGAACACCTTTGATTGAGACAGGGAACATAGGCGTGAGTCCGGTGAGTTGTCGAGAGAACATTGGTGGCCGTTCGTCCGAGGCCTGACGTGATGTAAACCGCAAAACCCGGTTGATACACCAGGCCCGTGTCGATACATCTTTTTGTTGAAATCGTTGCAATTGACTTGCGTCATACAAAACAGATTAAGCGTTGTTTGAGCATGAAGGTATAAGTTTGCGTACCGAGATCGACTCCCAGTCCATTCAGCGCAGCAAGCGTAAAGCGCTCCACTATACCGAAATAAATACGAAAAATTAACTACAAAAGATTTTGGTGAGCTCAACTCTTTTCAGAAGCACGCCACTGCAAAGAACAACAGAAAACCAGCTTCGCACCCGCACGCTGCCATGTGAAAGCATCAATGCCCCGCGCGAATCCAATCCGCAGCCTTCTCGGCGATCATGATCGTCGGCGCATTGGTGTTGCCGCTCACGATGCGCGGCATGACTGACGCGTCGACCACGCGCAAGCCCGGCACGCCGTGCACGCGAAGTTGCGCGTCCACCACCGCCATGTTGTCTTGGCCCATTCGGCAGGTGCCCACCGGGTGGTAGACCGTGTCGGCGTGTTGGCGAATCCAGTGTTCGAGTTGTTCATCGCTGCGCGCCTCGGCAGACGCTGCCCACTCTTTGCCGTACGCGGCCAAGGCAGGCTGGGACAAGATGTTTTGAGCTTGGCGAACCCCGTCGCGCAAGCGTTGCAGGTCGCGCGGATCGCTCAAAAACTGCGGGTCGATCAGCGGGGCGCTGTTCGGGTTGCGGTCGGCCAGTTGTACGCGGCCACGGCTGTCGGGTTGCAGCAAACACACGTGCAGTGAATAGCCGTGGCCCAGGGTCAGTTGACGGCCATGGTCCACCAGTTTGGCCACCACAAAGTGCAGCTGAATGTCCGGGTGCGCCTCTTCGGGGCGGCTTTTGTAAAACGCACCGCCCTCGGCAAAGTTGGTGGTGAGTGGCCCCTTGCGGTGCTGCCGCCAGGCCCACAGGGCTTGCAGGGTCTGCCATGTACCCCGGGCTGAGACGCCGATCAAATCGGTTTGCCCTGGCGCATCGGCCACCAGCACCGCGTCGGGGTGATCGTGCAGGTTTTCGCCCACGCCAGGCAAATCGCGCAACACATTGATGCCCAGGCTTCGCAAATGCGCGGCGGGCCCAATGCCTGAACGCATGAGGATGGCGGGCGATTGAAAAGCGCCTGCACTCAAGATGATTTCGCGCCGGGCGGTCAGGGTCTGTGCCCTGCCACCCTGCAAAATGTGCACCCGCCGCGCCACACCATCGACCAAACCAATGCGGTCCACGGTGATGCCAGTCATGACGTGCAAATTGGGTCTGCCAAGGTTGGGGGTGAGGTAGCCCTTGGCCGCGCTGAAACGCTCGCCTGCCTTTTGCGTGACCTGGTACAGTCCCACGCCTTCTTGTGTGGGGCCATTGAAGTCGGTGGTGTGCGTCAGCCCCGCTTGAACACCTGCCTCGACAAAGCGCTTGGCAAACGCATTGGGGCTATGCAGATCGGCCACATTCAAAGGGCCGTTTTGGCCATGCCATTCGTTGTGGATGCGTTCGTTGTGCTCGGCCTTCAGAAAGTAGGGCA
>JBIKQY010000282.1:0-4056 GCA_044349465.1 Limnohabitans sp.
AACACGGAGCTCAATCTGGGCATGTTTCCAGAGGACGTGACTTCGGTCGCGGCGGTCCTCAACCGCGATCACTACAAGTTCAAATGAGTTCTTAAGGACTCGCCTTGCAGAGGCTGACAGATACCTTACCCCATAGGGTATAGGGTATCTGCCAATACCTTATTTTTCTCAGGGCATGGATGATGAATGTCAATCCAGCGCGACACATGCTGTGTCCGACTGGATTTCCATCAATGCATGACTTCAGGAGAAAAAACAATGCGCAAATCCTTCACATGGCTGAAATGGGCAGTCTTGGCCAGTTCGATTTGGTTGACCGGCTGCGGCACCATCAGCACCATGGGCAAACTCGAAACCGGCGCAGCGGCCGAAGCTGGCCGCATGTGGGACCGCTGGGTGGAAGGCGAGGGCGACATCGCCGTGGCCACCACCTGGGAGCGCAAAGTCAAGAAGGGTGTGACCGCTCAAGAAGTGGAGCAAGTGCTTAAGCAGGTCGCCACCGAGCGCAATATGCGCGATGTTGGCACTTTGCCGTTGTCCAAAGAACTCGAAGCTCGTTCGGGTAAAAAAGAAAAGCTGCTGACCGTTTATTCTTTTTGCTCGCCCTTGACGGCCCGCAAGATGGTGGACTTCAGCCCCCACATGGCGGCATACCTGCCTTGCCGCATTTCCATGGTTGAAAAAGAAGACGGCCTGTGGCTCTACACCCTCAACATGGACATGATGGTCAAGATGGGCCGCAAACTGCCCTCGCCCCTGAAAGAAGAAGCCCAAGCCGTGCGCGACACCATCTGGGAGATGATGGAACGCGGTCACAAGGGTGAGTTTTGAGCTTTAGAAACCAGGAGATACACATGAAAAAAATCAACACTTTGCGCGCTACCGTGGTGGCGGCAGTTTTGGCCACGACATCGGCTGCTTGGGCGACCGACGGTTATTTCCCACACGGCTTTGGCATGAAATCCAAAGGCATGGGCGGTGCCTCCGTGGCTGTGACGGACAACGCATTTGCCGGCATTAACAACCCAGCTGCATCTGTGTGGGCGGGTAAGCGCGCCGAATTCGGCGTGGACATCTTCATGCCCAAACGCAGCGCAGCACGCTCAGCTCCGGGTTTTGGCGGCATGCTTGAAGGCGATGTGAAAAGCGATGGCAGTGCCTTCGCGATCCCTGAATTTGCCTACAACACCCAGATCGATGACAAGATGAGCTGGGGCGTCACGGTCTATGGCAATGGCGGCATGAACACCGAATACGAAGGTGGCAATGTCATGTGCATGAATCCCAATAACGGCCAGCCCTACCAGGGCAACCTGTTGTGCGGCCAGGGCAAGCTCGGTGTGGATTTGATGCAGCTGATCATCGCGCCCACTTTTGCCTACAAACTCGACGCGCAACACTCGGTGGGTGTGTCACCGCTCTTGGTGGTGCAGCAATTCAAGGCCACGGGCCTGGATGCTTTTGCGGGTTTTTCCATGGCGCCCACCAAGGTTAGTAACACCGGAACAGACCGCAGCACGGGCGTGGGTGTTCGATTGGGTTACTTGGGCCAGTTGAGCAACACCTTGAAGTTGGGAGCGACGTATTCCCCCAAGACCAAGATGAGCAAATTCGACGAGTACGCCGGTTTGTTTGCTGGCGCAGGTTCGTTCGATATCCCTGAAAACTATGCCTTGGGCGTCAATGTCCAAGTCACGCCAGCCGTGTCGGTGGCAGCAGATTATTCGCGCATCAAGTACAGCGGCGTGACCTCTATTGGCAACCCCATGAGCAACTTGATGGCGGGCAACCCCATGGGCTCGCCCAATGGCCCCGGATTTGGATGGTCTGACGTCAGCGTGATCAAGCTGGGTGTGCAGTGGCAAGCCACGCCCACCATGGTGTTGCGCGTGGGTTACAACCAAAGTACCAATCCGGTCAAACCCGAAAATGTGACCTTCAACATCCTGGCACCCGGTGTGATCAAGCAGCATTACACCGTGGGTGGCACCTATGCCTTGTCCAAGGATTCGGAATTCACCTGGGCTTACATGTACGCCCCCAAGAACACGGTCACCGGTCCTTCGATGTACAACGGCATGATGCCTGGGGCTTCGGGCATCACAGAAACCATACGCATGTCCCAGCAATCGTTGGGTGTGCAGTACGGCTGGAAATTCTGAAAATAAGCCTCCTAAAAGCATCTGATCAGGGTTTCTCCTGATCAGATGCGTGCGTCGGTGTAATCCCTGATTCAGATTCATCGCTTATCGTATATATTCGAACATCCGAATATATGAACCTAAATGTAAGGGCAAGATGACAGTGGATCAGGATGAGGTATTTGACAAAGCGGCAGACCTTTTTGCCGTGATGTCGACACCCATTCGGCTTCGCATCATCAGTGCGCTTTGCCAGGGTGAAAAAAACGTGGGGCAATTGCTCGAGAGCATCGGTGTTGCTCAGCCCAATATGTCCCAGCACCTGAACATCCTGTTCAGGTCGGGCGTGTTGGGCAAGCGCCGTCAAGGTGCCCAAGTGTTTTATCGGATTGCAGACGACACTGCAGCGAAGGTTTGCCGAGCGGTTTGCACGCAGGTAGCCATCGGCGCGGACATGAATGATCAAATCAACAAGGAGTTTGTGTGAACGCAGACAACATCAACTCAGGAAGGGTGCAAAAAGCACCTGAAAATTTCCTGACCCAAACGGGCATCAAGGAGGTCTTTGCCGAAGGCAAAAAAGGCCGACGTGATTTCATCCGCAATGCCTTTGCAGCCGCTGCCGCAGGCGCCGCTGCCCCCATGGCCATGGCTCAGGGCAACCCGGTGCCCGTCGAAGGTGGCGATCCCAACATCCTGAACCTGCCTGAACACGCCGTGGGCTTGGGTCAAGGCGTGGCCGTTGAAGGTTATGGCAAGCCTTCCAAGTTCGAAGCGAACTTGCAGCGCCGTCAGAGCCCTGGCCTGACACAAACCACCCAAGCCTCGGTGTCGTTTGCGCCACTGCAGTCCTTGTTTGGCATCGTCACGCCCAGCGGTTTGCACTTCGAGCGTCACCACCAAGGCTGGTGGGACATCGATCCTTCCAAGCACCGTTTCATGATCAACGGCATGGTCAAAAAGAACATGGTGTTCACCATGGACGAGATCATGCGTTTGCCCTCGGTGTCGCGTTTCCACTTCATTGAGTGTGGTGCCAACAGTGCCACCGAGTGGGGCAATGTGGCTGTGCCCACGGTGCAGTACACACACGGCATGTTGTCATGCAGCGAGTTCACGGGCGTGCCCTTGATCACCTTGCTCGAGCTGGCCGGTGCTGACCTGAAAAACGGCAAATTTGTGCTGGCCGAAGGTGGCGACGGTTCGTCCATGACCCGCACCATCCCCATGAGCCTGATCACTTCAGGTGAAGTCATCGTGGCCTATGGCCAGAACGGTGAAATGCTCCGCCCTGAAAACGGCTACCCCCTGCGCTTGGTGGTGCCTGGCGTGCAAGGCGTGAGCTGGGTCAAGTACCTTCGCCGCGTCGAAGTGGGTGACAAACCCTACGCCGCTAAAGACGAAGCGATTCACTACATTGATTTGCAACCTGGTGGCATGCACCGCCAATACACCAACTTGCAAGAAATCAAGAGTGTGGTGACCACGCCCTCTGGCGGTCAAGTCTTGTTGGACAAAGGCTTCTACAACATCACCGGCTTGGCCTGGTCGGGCAAAGGCAAGGTCAAACGCGTGGATGTGTCCACCGATGGCGGGCGCAACTGGCGTCAGGCACGCTTGGAGACCCCGGTTCTGTCCAAAGCCTTGACCCGTTTCAATCTGGATTGGGTCTGGGACGGCAAGCCTGCCATCATCCAAAGCCGCGCGCAAGATGACACCGGTCATGTGCAGCCTACATACCAGCAAGTGCGTGCCGTGCGCGGTACGCGCTCGATCTATCACAACAATGCCATCCAGTCGTGGTTGGTCCAGGAAAACGGTGAGGTGAAAAATGTCCAGGTTTCGTAATGCCGTTTTGACGGTTGCGCTCTTGGCAGTGGCTGGTATGGCCGCTGCACAAGGCACCAAATACCCA
>JBIKQY010000221.1:0-4834 GCA_044349465.1 Limnohabitans sp.
AGACCGGCAGCGGGCTCGTCCAGCAGCAGCAAAGCAGCGCCTTGTTCGGCACCCGCCTCAGGTAAACCGGCCAGCGCCATGGCCAGCTCCAGGCGCTTTTTGGCGCCATAGGGCAAATCGGCCACGGTGGCGTTGGCTTGGGCATGCAAGCGCGCTTGCGCGGCCAGCCGCAGCGCCCGCTCGGGCTGACGCCGGTCCAGCCGGTCCCACCAGGCCAAGGGCGCGGCACCACGCAGCACCAGCTGGATGTTTTGCAGCACGGTCAGCGCCTCGAAGGTTTGCGCCACCTGAAAGGTGCGCGCCACGCCCAAGCGTTGGCGCTCGGCGGGCGGCTTGCCCAACAGCGACTGGCCTTGCCACAGCACCTCACCCGCCGTGGGCACCTGTTGGCCCGCCAGGCAGGCAAAGCAGGTCGACTTGCCCGCGCCGTTGGGGCCGATCAGGGCCACGCACTGGCCTGCGGGCACTTCAAAATCCACCCCGTCCAGGGCCCGCACCCCGCCAAAATGCTTGGCCAGGCCGCTGACCTGCAAAACGGTTTGAAGGCTCATGCGCGGCTCCTATTGGAAGCAAAGCGGGCCAACAGCATCTGCAACCCACCCAACACGCCACTGGGTGCCAGCACCATCACGAGCATGATCACCAGGCCCAAAACACCGCGCCAATAATCCAGGCCTTGCCCCAGCTCAGCCCCGCCCCAAACCAGCAACGCACTGCCCACGGCCGAGCCCCACAACTGGTGCACACCGCCCAGCAAAATCACCAACAAGGCATCAACCGACATGGCCACCGAAGCCACCGAAGGAAACACCGCCCCTTTGAACGCGGCCCACAAGCCCCCAGCCAAACCCGCCAAGGTGGCGCTGCCCACAAACACCTGGTAGCGCAAAACCTGCACCGGCAAACCACTGGCCCCAGCGCGCAGCGGCGCATCGCGCACAGCCTGCAAAGCCGCGCCCCGGCTGGACCGCGCCACCCGGGCCATGCCCACCAAAGCCAAAAGCATGAGGCCGCAAAGCGCCGCGTCCCACAAAGCACGAGACTCGGGTGCAATCAAACGCAGACCGATCAGACCGTTGTCACCGCCCGTCAAGCCTACCCACTGCGTGGCCCCCGCCCAAATCATTTGTGCCAGCGCCAGCGACAGCATGGCCAGGTACACGCCGCTGCTGCGCACCACCAAGGCGCCAAACACCAGCGCCACCGAAAGCGCCAGCGCCATGCCGGCCGCCAAAGCCGTGAACAGGCCAGCCCCCCCATGCAGGTGCGACAACGCCGCGCCATACGCGCCCAGCGCAAAAAACGCCGCATGGCCAAAGCTGACCAGACCGCCCAAAGCCATCATCCACTGCAGGCTCAGGCCAAACAGCATCATGACCATCACGTCCTCGGCCAGGCTGCGGCCGTAGTCGCCCTGCCCCCAGGCCAACAAAGTCAAGCCGACAAACGCCGCCACAAACAACGCCCGGCCCCAAAGTGCCGCCGGCCACAGCGCAAACACCGGCACGCTTTCGCGTTGCTCGGCATGCGCGGCCGACCCGGCCAAACCCTGAGGCCGCCAGACCAACACCACGGCCATGGTCAAAAATACCAACACCAAAGTCGCTTGCGGGAAAAAACTCAGGCCCAGGGCGTGGATCAAGCCGATCAACACCGCCGCTGCAAACGCCCCGCCAATGCTGCCCAACCCACCCGTGACCACCACCACAAAGGTCTCGACCACCACGTTCACGTCCATTTGCAAATGCGCCGGTTCGCGTGGCAATTGCAGCGCCCCGGCTAGACCCGCCAGACCGCAGCCCAGCATGACCACCCCGAGCATCAGGGGCGCAGGATTCACGCCCAGCGCGGCCAGCATCTCGCGGTCTTGTGTGGCGGCTTTCACGCGCTGGCCCCACAGCGTGCGCGTGAGCAAGAGGTGCAGGCCCAGCCAGACCAGCGGGCCCAGCGCCAATGTAAAAAGTTGCCAAGTCGGGAAATACGACTCGCCCAGCTGAATGGCCCCCTTGAGGCCCGGAAAGCGCGGTGCAAACACCTCTTCCGGCCCAAAGTACCAGCGCATCGCGTCGTGCAGCGCCAGCGTCAGGCCAAAGGTGGCCACCAATTGGTACAGCTGCGGCGCATGGCGCATGCGCTTGAGCAAAAGCACCTCGGTCACGGCTCCCAGGAAGGCGGCCACACACGCGCCCATCAAGATGACCGCGCCATAGCCCCAAGCGCTGCCCGCCATGTCGGGCCACCAGTTCGTCACCGCGTGCGCCGACCACAAAGCGCCCAGCATGAAGAAGCTGCCGTGCGCGAAATTGACGATCCGGGTGACGCCAAAAATCAGCGTCAGCCCGGAAGCCATCAAAAACAAGGTGGTGGCGTGGCTCAGGCCATTGAGCAGTTGCAGCGCCAGTGCTTCGAATCCCAAACCAGGCCCTTGTCTTTAAAGAAGTGTCAGTCCACCCAGTGGGTGAAGTCTTGCGCTGACACCCGTGTGGTCTGAAAGGTGTTGACCAAGGCCGACTCGTCGGCATAGCCCAGCGACATGCCGCAGACCACCATTTCATTCTCACCCGCGCCGACCAGCGGCAAGATGATTTTGGAAAAGCCATTCCACGCTGCTTGCGGGCAGGTGTGCAGACCCCGCGAGCGGGCAACCACCATGATGCTTTGCAAGAACATGCCGTAGTCGAGCAAGCTGCCCCGGCCCATGACTTTGTCGATGGTGAAGATCAGGCCCACGGGTGCGTCGAAAAAGCGGAAGTTTTTCTGGTGCTGCGCGTGCATCAAGGCCTTGTCGCCCTTGCCGATGCCCAGCACGCCGTACAGGCCAAAACCGCACTCGCGGCGGCGATCAATGTAGGGGCTGACCCATTTTTCGGGGTAGTAGTCATACGACTCGGCGTAATCAGCCGCCAGCGCGGGGTTGGCGCTGATGGCGTCGTGCGCGGCGCAGGTTTGGGCCACCAGCTCGTCGCGCTTGGCACCTTGCAGCACATACACCTTCCAGGGCTGGGTGTTGGTGCCGCTGGGGGCTCGGGCGGCAATGCTCAACACCTCTTGCAACACGCTGCGGTCCACCGCTTGGGGCAAATAGGCGCGGGCCGAAAAACGGCTCAGGATGGCGGCGTCCACGCTGGCCGGATCGTTCACGCGGGTGCTGACCTGGGGTCCGATGTCCAAAATGCTCATGTCAATGTCTCCAAAAATGCTTTAAGTGGGCCAGGCAAGGGCACGGGGCGACGGGTTTCGCGGTCAACGTACACATGCACAAAATGGCCTCGGGCGGCAGTCAACTCTTCGCCTTGCGCGAACAGTCCCACCTCGTAGCGCACGCTGGACGTGCCCAGCTTGGCCACACGGATGCCCGCGTCAACCGTTTGCGGGAAGGCCAGCGGCGCAAAGTAAAAACACTGGGTTTCCACCACCAAGCCAATGGTGCTGCCCCCGTGAATGTCGAGCACGCCCTGCTCGATCAGGGTGGCGTTCACGGCGGTGTCAAACCAGCTGTAGTACACCACGTTGTTCACATGGCCATACACATCGTTGTCCATCCAGCGGGTGCTGATGGCGCGAAACGCTTTGTAGCTGCTGCGCTGGTCTGCCTGGGGTTTGGCGGGGGTTATCACGGTCGAATTCATGGCTGCCGATTGTGCCAGCCTTGCCACAGCTTCCAGTACTGCAAAGCCACATCCCAAGTTTGCATTTGCACCTGCACCGTGGTCTCGATGTCGTGGCCGTAGCCGCCGCCCATGCACAGCACCACCGGCAGCCTGCGCTGCCAAGCCCAGTCCATCACCACCCGGTCACGCGCTTGCATGCCATCCATCGTCAGTTTGAGCCGCCCCAGCCGATCCCCCTCGTGCGGGTCGGCCCCGGCCAGGTAAATCACCAGCTGCGGATCAAAGCGGTCTTGCAGGGTTTGCAGCGCTTGGTGGAGCGCCGCCAGATAAGGCTCGTCGGTGCAGCCATCGGGCAGGCCTACGTCCAGGTCGCTGGGCTCTTTGCGGAAGGGGAAGTTTTTCTCACCGTGCAGCGAGAGCGTGAACACGCTCGGGTCGTTTGCAAAAATGTGCGCCGTGCCATTGCCCTGGTGCACGTCCAGGTCGATCACCGCCACTTTCAAGGTTTGGCGCTGGTGCCGCCAGGCCTCTGCCTGCATCAGGCGGGCCGTCACGGCGATGTCGTTGAACACACAAAAGCCTCCGCCTTTGTGCGCATAGGCGTGGTGCGTGCCCCCTGCCAGATTGCCCGCCACCCCGTGGACCAAGGCATCACGGGCTGCGGCAACGGTGGCCCCCACCGAACGGCGCGCCCGCTCGGCCATGGCCAGGCTCCAAGGAAAACCAATCTCGCGTTGCAAGGCGGGCTCCAGACCACCCGAGGTCACGCCTTGTATGTAAGCGGGTGTGTGCGCCAGCGCCAGCTCGCCGTCGCTGGCGGCCGGGGCCTCGCGCATGACCACGGCGGGCAGCTCTTGCGTCAGACGGTCGCGCAGTCGGCTGTATTTGCGCATCGGGAAGCGGTGGCCTTCAGGCAAGGGCAAAACAAAGTGGTCTGCGTAATAAGCGTGCATGGTTTGATTCTGAGCAAAGCGATTCTAGAAAACCCTCTCTAAACTGAGCCACGTGCGGGCCCATCCCCTTGCAATACCCCGAGGAAACCCTAAAATTCAATCCATGCTGCACTGCAACAAAGTTGTACGGCCCCGGCCAGTTCAGGCGCAGTCTTCTTGAAACCGAACTTTTATCTGGAGCCCCTCATGATGACACCCGAACAAATCGCCGCCTCGCACAAAGCCAACGTGGAAACCCTGTTTGGCCTGACCGCCAAAGCCTTCGAAGGC
>JBIKQY010000457.1:0-4816 GCA_044349465.1 Limnohabitans sp.
TCGGGCACCTACAAGAACATCAGTGCGCTGCAAGGCCCATCGGGTGCCTACTCGGCTGCCACGGGGTTGTTCAACATGGTGGTGAACCAGGTCAACGACGCGCCAAACGTCACGCTGACCACGCTGAGCCCGACCTACAGCGGATCTGCGGCCAATGTCTTCAGCAACGCCAGCGTCAACATGGGTCCCGGTGAAAGCACGCAGAATTTGATTCAATTCAAAATGACTGCCTTTGGCTTGAAAGACGGTGCCAATGAACGTTTGACCATCGATGGCACCACCATCACGCTGACCGCCGGCACCTCAGGCACCACCACCAATGGTTGGACCTATGCACTGACCAGCAGCGCGGCTGACAACGTCTTCTTGACCGTGAGCCACCCGACGGGCAAAGACGTGGCCACCATGAACGCGCTGTTCAACAGCATGACCTACACCAACACCGCCGCGACCAAGACCACGGGTACTCGCAGCATCAGGCTGGACACAATCCAGGATGACGGCGGTACGGAATACGGCGGTGTGGATTCGAAGGGCAGTTTGGCTTTGGTGGGTACCGTGAACGTGCCGGTGGTGGACAACGTTGCGCCGACACTGGTGAGCACTTCACCGGCCGACAACGGCCAAGTGGCATTTGCCAGCGCAGCCAACGACCTCACGCTCACTTTCAGCGAAGCGGTCAAGAAAGGCACGGGCACTATCCAGCTCTTCAAAGCCGACAACACTTTGGTCGAAAGCTTCGATGCTGCCACAAGCGGCTTGGTGTCAGGCTGGGGCACCAGCACCCTCACCATCAACCCGACCGCCAGCTTGCTGGCCGGCACGGGCTATTACGTCAAAATCGCCGCCACAGCCGTGACCGACTTGGCGGGCAACGCCTACGCAGGCACGGCCGCAGACAACAGCACATTCAACTTCACGGTGTTGAACTCGGATGGCAGCATTCCGGTGCTGCCGCCTTACGGTGGGCAGACCAGCAGCAGTTTGGGTTACTCAGTCTCAAGTGCTGGCGACGTCAACGGTGACGGTTATGACGACATGATCGTTGGTGCATTTGGGACTTCTTCCGGTGACGGTGCTGCTTATGTGGTCTACGGCAATGCGGCTGGTACGGGCGTAGATTTGAGTTCTGGAACGATTGCCCAAAGCTTGGGCTTCAAAATTTCGAGTCAATCAGGCAGCAATATCAGACTCGGCCAGCATGTGTCTAGCGCAGGGGATATCAACGGTGACGGCTATGCAGACGTGATCGTGGGTGCACAGCAGGGTGGTGCTTCTGGTACCAATGCGGGTTCAGCTTATGTCATTTACGGCAAATCCACCAATGCGGGTGTTGCTTTGCCAAGTGGCACCATAGCCAGCAGCGATGGTTTCATGTTCAGCGGTGCGGCCAGCAGCTTCCTTGGATCAAGTGTCTCCAGTGCAGGGGACGTCAACGGTGACGGTCTGGCTGATTTGATCATTGGGGCCTACGGTGCCAACAACTTCAACGGCTCAGCTTATGTTGTTTATGGCAACACAGCGGGCATATGGCCGAGTTTGACCAGTGACACCATTGCTGCTAGCCAAGGATTCAAAATCAGTGCCGATGGCTGGTTCGGTTACAACAAAAATGTTTCTGCCGCTGGCGACGTGAACGGCGACGGATTGGCCGACGTGATCGTGGGCGAGGGCATCAGCAATGATGCTTACGTTGTCTATGGCAACAGCACTGGTACGGGTGTCGATCTGATCGCGACAGGCGGAAGCATTGCATCGAGTTTGGGCTTCAGAATCACAGCTCAAACGGTCGCTAACTACGCCATGTCTGTCTCCAGTGCGGGTGACGTCAACGGCGACGGTTTTGCTGACGTCATTGTGGGCACTTCAACTATCAACAACTTCGCAGGGACAACCTTTGTTGTGTATGGCGGTAGTGCTGGCGCAAGTGTTAATTTCAGCAGCGGCAACATTGCAGCCAATCAAGGCTTCAAAATCATTGGAGAGGCGAACAGTTATCTTGGTTCGGAAGTGGCGAGCGCAGGCGATGTAAACGGCGACGGTTTGTCTGATTTGATTGTCAGTGCGAGAGTCCAAAATGATGCGTATGTCGTTTACGGCAAGACAACGGGTTCAACACTTGATTTAAGTTCTGGCATTATTTCGGGCAGTGACGGTTTCAAGCTGAATGGCGTAGTCAGTGGTCAATTTGGCGGTTCTGTTTCCAGCGCAGGTGATATCAATGGCGATGGCTTAGGCGATTTGATCATTGGTGCGCCCACAACCAACAGCAACGCAGGCGCTTACTACATTGTGTTGGGCGGGACAAATACCGTGACTAACGCCGTCAACCTGACCGGCACCAGTTCTGGTGAAGCCGTGCTCGGCACTGCAGGCAACGACGTGCTGACCGGCAACGGTGGCGTGGACCGCTTCTACTCAGGAAAGGGCAACGACACCATCGTGTTGCAAGCCTCTGACGTGACCAACCTGTCGGCCACCACGGGTGCTACCCGTGCCCTGGTCAGCGGCGGCAACGGCTTTGACACGGTCCGCCTGAACGGCACCAACCTCGACCTCACGACCATCAGCAATGTGGGCGCGATGGGTCTGGAAGAAAACAGCCGCATCGAAAGCATCGAACGCATCGACATGGCCACCGACGCGGGTGCCAATACGCTGAGCATCGCTGCCAAAGATGTGAACGACATGGCCGACTTCAACAGCATCCGTTTGGGTGCGAGCGACGACGGCAAGACTTGGAGCAACGTGACAGGCACAGCCCTGAGCGCGACCACCAGGTTCCACCAAGTGGTGGTGGACGGCACGGGTGCCGACACCCTCAACCTGGGTGCGGGCTTCACGCAAGTGGGCACCGTGAGCAACGGCACGGCTACTTACAACGTGTACCAAAACACGGCCACCAATTCACAAGTGATTGCCGACAGCGCCATCACCAACGTGGTGATGGACCTGCCGCCCACACTGGTGAGCACCTCACCGGCCGACAACGCCCAAGTGGCCGCCACCAACTTGGCGACCAACTTGACGCTGACGTTCAACGAAGTGGTCAAAGCAGGCACCGGCGTGATCGAGCTGTACAACGCCAGCACCAACGCGTTGGTGGAAAGCTTCAACGCTGCCACCGGTGTGGGCAGCGCGGGCGGCACTTTGGCTGGCTGGAACAGCAACACCCTCACCATCAACCCCAGCGCCAATTTGACCGCTGGCACGGGTTATTACGTGAAGGTGGCTGCCACCGCTGTGAAGGACCTGGGTGGCAACGCCTATGCAGGCATCACCGATACGACAACGTTTAATTTCTTGACGCTGAATGCGGATGGCAGTATTCCTGCATTGCCGCCTTATGGCAGCTCCATTCAGCAGTTTTTGGGGTCATCCGTGTCCAGGGCTGGTGATGTCAACGGTGATGGTTATGACGATGTCATTGTGGGCGCATCGGGGTTTGGTAACAACGGTGGTGCTGCCTATGTGGTTTATGGCAATGCTGCAGGCAAAGGCGTCAGTCCATCCGATGGCACGATTGCTTCTTCCGATGGATTCAAAATCACGGGCACTTTCAGCGGCACCACCGCAAACAGCAAGCTTGGCTATTCGGTTTCTGGCATTGGGGACATCAACGGTGATGGTTATGCTGATGTCATGGTGGGTGCCCCCAGTGCAACCGCATCCAATGGGGGACCGAGCGTTGCATATATTGTGTACGGCGGCAAGTCCATGGCCAATGTGGATGCTGCGGCATTTACAAGCAGCCAAGGTTTTACGATCACTGGACCCGTCAACAATTATTTCAGCAACTCGGTTTCAGGCGTTGGCGATGTCAACGGTGACGGCATAAGCGACATGCTTTTGAACTCGACTGTTGATAAGAGTGCTTATGTGGTCTACGGCAGCACAACAAATTCCAATTTGAATCTGAGCAGTTCAACGATTGCGCAAAGCCAAGGTTTCAAAATCAAAGTGGACTCGATGTCTGATCATGTGTCGGGCGCGGGTGATTTCAACGGTGACGGCTTAGCCGATGTCATCGTCGGAACATCAACTTCGGGTGCTGCGTATGTGGTTTATGGAAAAAATGGCACGACTGGTGCGAGTTTGGACTTGACCGCGGGCAACATCAATGCAACGGATGGTTTCAAAATAATGGCGGCATCAAGCACATATTTTGGGACATCCGTATCCAGTGCCGGTGATGTCAATGGCGACGGATTGACCGATGTGGCAATTGGCACAGGTGAGGATTCTGTCTATGTGGTTTACGGAAACAGTGCAGGCGGCACGCTGAACTTGACCGGCGTCAACATCAACCCAAGTCAAGGTTACAAGATCAGCGGTTTGACCAATGGAAGTTCATCATTTGGCACGGATGGAATCGCGAGTGCTGGAGACATGAACGGAGATGGTTTTGGCGATATCTTCATCGGTGACCGTCAACTTGACTCTGCCTATGTGGTCTATGGCAACAGCACTGGCGCAGCTGTGACATTTGCTGGTGGAAATATTTCATCAACACAAGGTTTCAAGCTGACAGGGGGCACAAGTTCATCGTTATTTGGTTGGTCTGTGTCTGGTGCTGGTGACTTCAACGGTGACGGACTGAGTGATTTGATCATGGGTGCCCCCAACACCAACAGCACAAAGGGGGCTTACTTCCTGGTCATGGGCGGCACACAAACCGTGAGCAATGCCATCAACTTGACGGGCACTTCGGCCGACGAGACGGTGCTGGGCACGAACAATGCCGACACCCTCATCGGCAACGGTGGCGTGGACCGTTTCTATGCGGGCAGCGGCAACGACACGCTGGTGCTGCAGG
>JBIKQY010000223.1:0-4794 GCA_044349465.1 Limnohabitans sp.
TGCGGAAGTCGTCGTAGGTTTCGGGCGCCTTCAGGTTGTGCTTGGCAAAAATGTCGCGCCGGTAGGCCAGCACGCTGGTTTCAGCACCGTACGGAATGCCATAGAGTTTGGCGCCCGGCCCTGCCAGATAACCTTTGGGGCCGCCCACCAGCCCGAGGTTTTCGAGGTAAATGGGGACAATGTCTTTCATGTCGTAAGACGGATCGGCCAGTGCCGGGTTGGCGAAGAAGGGATCGAGTGGCTGGATCAGGTTCTTGGCGACGTATTCGCCTTTCCACATGACCACGTAGCAACCCAAATCAAAGTCACCCGAAGGTTTGGCCATTTCGAGCAGCTGCTTTTCCTTCATGCGGCCCATGGCCAGCTTGTCCACCTCGACCTTGATGCCCGTCTCTTTGGTGAACTGGGGCAAGATCTTGAGCATCGCATCGTAGTGCGGGTGCGCAGGTACGCTGAAGACCACAGTCTTGCCTGCGTATTTGGCGAAGCGGCTTTGGGCCTGCACACCACTGAAGGGCAAGCCAGCGCCGAAGACGGTGATGGCGCCTGCGGTGATTGCATGGCGTCGGTTGATGGATGTGGTCATGGTTTGTCTCCTTGGTGGGTGTTGGAAAGGTTGAGGGCAGGTCTCAAGGCAAGCCCTGTGCGCGTATCAAAAACATGCAAGGCGCTGGAGTGCACGGTCATGTTCATGCTTTGATGGACAGCTGCCTTGGCATCGCCTTGCAAGACCGCAGACATTTTTTGCCCCGAAGGCAATCGCCCCACGACCTGGCTTTCGGTTCCGAGGTACTCCACCACTTCTACCTGCATGCACATGCTGCTGGCTTGTGCTGCAGGCAACAGCATTTGGGGTCTGATGCCCAAGGTCAACAATCGGTCATCGGGGATGGACTGCGCGATCAGCCATTCGGGAGCGGGCACGTCGAAGTCCTGTGTGCTCAGCACAACTTGCCCTTCTTTGCGTTGCAAACGTGCTTCAAAAAAGTTCATCGTTGGCGTGCCGATGAAGCCCGCCACAAACAGATTGGCGGGGTGGTTGAACACTTCACTGGGCGTGCCGACTTGCTGAATGCGGCCCTTGTCAAAGATCACGATGCGGCTGGCCAGCGTCATGGCTTCGACCTGGTCGTGTGTCACATACAGGGTGGTTTTCCTCAGGCGCTGGTGCAAAAGGGCCAGTTCTGCGCGCATGTGCCCGCGCAGCTTGGCGTCGAGGTTGGACAGGGGTTCATCGAACAGGAAGACCTGTGGCTCCCGCACGATGGCCCGCCCGATCGCCACGCGCTGGCGCTGTCCGCCCGACAGTTCTTTGGGCTTGCGTTTGAGCAGGTGTTCAATGTTGAGGATCTTGGCGGCCGAGGCGACTTTGCTGTCAATTTCGGCATGGGGACGTCCTGCCAGTCGCAGGGCAAAAGACAGGTTTTGCGCCACGTCCATGTGCGGGTACAGCGCATAGTTCTGAAAAACCATGGCGATATCGCGGGCCATGGGATGCAGCTGCGTGACGTCCTTGCCTCCGATGATGATCTGGCCTTGGGTGACCTCTTCCAGTCCGGCGACCATGCGCAAGGTGGTGCTTTTGCCGCAACCCGATTCACCCAGCAGCACGACGAATTCGCCCGGACTGACCGACAGGTTGAGTTCACTGACGACAGTGACATCGCCAAAACGTTTGACGAGATTTCGAAGTTCAAGGTTTGCCATGGTGCTGTGTATTCAACGGACGACGAATTCCCCAACCAATGGGTGGGACGCGGTTGCCAGGGTGGCGTGGATCTGGCCCCCAGATGGCTTGGTAGGTGTCGATGCAGCGGCCCTTTTTTTGCCAACGCCAAGCCAGCGCCAGCAAACCAGCCCACCAGATGACCATCACCATGGGCATCCATCTGGGCACGTCCGCCAACAGCATGCCCAACCCAATGACCACGATGGCCAGGAACACACTCATCCACCCCATTCCTTTGTGAATGCGCTCAAACCAGACGCGGTATGTGGTCATGTCGTAATGGTCGCCACGCAGCTGCAATGAAGTCGGTCCGCCTTTGCTGCCACGCAACAGCCCGCCGAGCACTTGCAGCCCCCCCATGCCCAGCAGCATCCAGCCCGCCCATCCGTGCCACTTGGCCAAGCCAGCGGTGCCCACCTCTCGGTCCCACACGAAGTAAAGACCCAGGATGGCCAGCCCCATGCCCAACCATTGAAGTGATCGGTGCGCATGCCACCAACCGGTGTTGTCCAAATTTGTAGGCCAGTTTTGTGTGGGCAACACCTTGAAGTAGCGGGCCACCAAGGCCCCCAGAGGCAACAAAATGCCCCAAGCCAGCACCATCCAACGTGCATGCCAATACAGCCACGGCTCGACCCCATGCATGGTGCTGCCGCTCAATGGCGTAGCCAGCCAGTGCCACAGCATGCTCATGCGGTGGCTCCGCGGGTATGGAGTCGGATGCGGTAAAGCGATGTGCTGGCGCAGATGAACAACTCGTTCCCGTCAAGTCCACCAAAGCACAGGTTGCCCACTTTTTCCGGAACGGGAATGTGTCCCAACTGGCTGCCGTCCGGGTGATAAATCTGAACGCCGTTGGCACTGCTGGTGTAGATGAAACCATGTTGGTCCACACGAAAGCCATCCGCCAAGCCGGGCTCAATCACCGCCAACACACGTGGCTTGACCAAGCTGCTGTCCGCTTCCACCTCAAATTCAAGGATGTGGTGGTAACCACTGCCGTCTTGTCGCGTGGCGGCAGAGGTGTCACTCACGTACAGCAACTTTTCGTCCGGCGAAAACGCCAAGCCGTTCGGTTCTTCCATGAAGGCTGTGGCAACACTCAGCGTTTGGCTTGTGGGGCAATAGCGGTACACATGATTGGCTCCAATTTCACTTTCGGCCTTGTACCCCTCTCGATCAGAGAGGATGCCGTAGGGTGGATCCGTGAACCAAATCGAACCATCCGACTTCACCACCAGGTCATTGGGCGAATTCAAACGCTTGCCTTGGAATCGGTCGACCAGCACCTCGTCTTCCAGCGGTTGACCCGCTTCATTCAACCGGGTACGGACGATGGCGCGCTGACCGTGTGAGCAGTGCAGCAACGCACCATCGTGTGCCAATGCATGTCCGTTTGTGAATTCGGCATGGTCACGCCAGATGCGCATACCGTGTTGTGCGTGCCAAGACAAGATGCGGTTGTTGGGGATGTCACTCCAAAGCAATTCCTGGCTTTGCGGCAACCAAACCGGGCCTTCGCTCCACTGCGCTCCGCTGCACAAGCACTCCAGCACACCGGCTGTGCTGGCGATCTGTTGGAGTCTGGGGTCAAAGACTTGCAGCATGCTCATGGATTGGTTTAGACGAAAAAGTAGTCTAATGGTGCTCTAAATTTGAGTTACCGGTAACACGTGTTTACCCTAGGAAATGTGTATTTTTAATACTCCATTTCGGTTTTTTGGGTATTTTTTTGTGATGATTCGGAACCGTCACGTTACGGGTACCATTTTTTCACCGTCTCAGGAGCAGGTTTTGAACGTCAAGCATTCAGGCAAAGCAGTTGTGAGCCCAGCCCATGGCGAGGAAACACCTGCTGGCCATGTCACCATGGCCGAAATCGCCGCACGATTGGGCGTTTCAAAGATGACCGTCTCGCGTGCGCTCAGCCGTGACACACGTCCCCGCAGTGATGCCAGCGAAGACTTGCGGCAACGCATTTTGAAAACTTGCCATGAAATGGGCTACGTCATCGATCAAACCGCCCGAACGTTTTCTTCCAAGCGTTCGGGCTTTGTCACAGCCATCATTCCAGCGCTGAACAACTCCAACTTTTCTGACACAGCGCAAGGCCTGACGTCTGCCGTACAAGCTTCAGGCATGCAGGTCTTGATGGGTTACACCAACTACGACGTGCCCACTGAAGAGCAACTCATTCGCGCCATGCTGATGCGTCGGCCCGAAGGCATCGTTGTGACCGGTGGCAGCCATACGCCCATGGCCAGAAAACTGCTCCAGTCATCCGGTGTACCTGTCGTTGAAACCTGGGATTTGCTCTCCGATCCGATCGCGCACAACGTGGGGTTTTCCAATGCCCAAGCAGTGGGTGATCTGGTCCGGGCTTTGCACCAGAAAGGCTACAGGCACATGGGATTTTTGGGCGGAGCACCTGAAAGTGATGCACGGGGTGCCGAACGCCGCCAGGGCTTCATGTCGGCCTTGAAACAGCTGGGCCTGAACGCTTCGCGCACCATGGCCATTGGCAATGCCCCGGTGTCCATGGCCGCTGGCGCGCAAGGCATCGCGCAAATGCTGGCACGTTGGCCTGAGCTCGATGTGGTGGTGTGTGTTTCAGATCACGTTGCCTTTGGCGCTCTGGCTGAATGCCAACGACAGGGCTGGCCCGTGCCCGAAAGACTGGCCATTGCAGGCTTTGGTGGCTTCGAAATTTCTCAGGCTTGTCACCCGTGCATCACCACCGTGGTCGTGGACAGCGCGGGCATGGGTCAACAAGCGGGGCAATTGCTGCTCAGGGCCATTGGGAGCGCACGATCAGGGCAGCAGATGGCATCCGAAACCGTCATCATCCCCTACCGAATTGAACTCAGAGGGAGCACCTGACGCACCCACCTCAGCCATCCATGGGCATCGGCGCATCCATGCGGGTTGAGGGCTGCCTGACCCACCTCTTCATGCCCTCTAGCCGCATCATCACGCACCCCACTGCGTGTGAAACTTCCCCGCACGGTCGGTGCGCTGGTACGTGTGTGCCCCGAAATAATCACGCTGGGCTTGCAGCAGGTTGG
>JBIKQY010000224.1:0-4781 GCA_044349465.1 Limnohabitans sp.
ACGCGCGGGTGTTGGACTTGTTTGTTCAGTGGGTCATGTCGGGCTTTGAAGTGAGCTTGCCCCTGAAGGCCGGATTGCAGGTGCCATTCTTCAAAGAGATCACCTATCCATTGGGCGTGCTGGGCTTTGTGTTGCTGACCTATCTGGTCATTGTCGGGTCGAGCAATGCGGTCAACCTCACGGACGGTTTGGATGGTTTGGCCATCATGCCGGTGGTCATGGTGGGCTCAGCCTTGGGCGTGTTTGCCTACGTGACGGGCAGCTCGGTGTATTCCAAGTACCTGTTCTTCCCACACATCCCGGGCTCGGGGGAGTTGCTGATTTTTTGCGCCGCCATGGCAGGCGCGGGTCTGGCCTTCTTGTGGTTCAACACGCACCCAGCTCAAGTGTTCATGGGCGATGTGGGCGCGCTGGCGCTGGGCGCGGCGCTGGGCACCATCGCGGTCATCGTGCGCGCCGAAATCGTGCTGGCCATCATGGGCGGCATCTTTGTGGTGGAAGCTTTGTCGGTGATGGCGCAGGTGACCTACTTCAAGTACACCAAGAAAAAATACGGTGAAGGTCGACGCATCCTGAAGATGGCGCCTTTGCACCACCATTTTGAGAAAAGCGGCTGGAAGGAAACGCAAGTGGTTGTGCGTTTCTGGATCATCACCATGCTGCTGTGTTTGGTCGGCTTGTCGACCTTGAAGCTGAGGTAAGTCATGCAGCTCCAAGGTCAACACGTTCTGATTCTCGGTTTGGGTGCTTCGGGCCTCGCGATGGCCCGATGGTGCGCACATGCCGGTGCCGACGTGACTGTGGCCGATACCCGTGACACACCACCACAATTGGCCGCTTTGCAAGCCGAGTGGCCTGCTGTGCGCTTTGTGTCGGGGCCTTTTGTGGCCAGTCTGGTCGAAGGCACCGCTGTGCGCGCCGTGTTCCGCAGCCCTGGCCTGGCCCCTGAAGTGGTGGCTCCGGTGGTGGATGCAGCGCGCAGCATGGGCCTGTGGCAAGGCGGCGAGCTGAGCCTGTTTGCAGCGGGCTTGCAGGAATTGAAAGAACGTTTTGGCTACGCACCGCAGGTGCTGGCCATCACCGGCACCAACGGCAAGACCACGGTGACCTCGCTCACTGGGCAACTGGTGGCGCGTGCAGGCAAAACCGTGAAAGTGGCGGGCAACATTGGCCCTACGCTGCTCGACACCTTGAGCGAAGCGATGGCGCAAGCGCAGGCAAAGGTCGAGCAACAAGAAGCCGAACGCGCTGCAGCAGAGATGGAAAACGCCGATGGTGCCATCGAGCAACCCTCGGTGACAGCACCCCATGATGCCGTCATTGCAACGTCGTCGCAAGATGAGCCCATGATCAACGATGTGGCTCACCCCAATGCCATGGTGGCCAGCGAGGACGACGAGACCGAGGCTGAATTGCCTTTGCCCGTTCCACCTGCGGTGCAGGACCCCATGGCCCAGGCGCTGCCCCAGGTGTGGGTGCTGGAGCTGTCGAGCTTTCAGCTCGACAGCAGCGAGGGCTTTGAGCCGACAGCCGCCACGGTGCTGAACATCTCGCAAGACCACCTGGACTGGCATGGCAGCATGGCTGCCTATGCAGCCGCCAAAGCCCGCATTTTTGGTGTCCAGGCCCTGATGGTGCTCAATCGCGAAGATGCGCAGGTCATGGCCATGCGGCCCGAGCCTGTGCGCGTGAAGTTGCAAAAACCTGTGGAGCGCGCTTGTGTGCTGTTTGGTGCCGACATGCCCCAGCGCCCGGGCGATTTCGGTATCGAAGTGACACACGGCATGACCTGGTTGGTGCGCGCCTTGGAGGCCGATGAAACACGCCGCCGCCGCAAGGACGCTGAAGAAGAGCTGCACATCCAGCGCCTGATACCCGCCGACGCCTTGCGCATTCGGGGTCGCCACAACGCGGTCAATGCGCTCTCAGCCTTGGCGCTGGCCAGCAGCGCAGGTTGTGCCCTGGGTCCCATGCTCTATGGTTTGCGCGAATACCGGGGTGAGCCGCATCGGGTGGAGCCGGTTGCGATCATCAACGAGGTGGAATTTTTTGACGACAGCAAGGGCACCAACGTGGGCGCCACTGTGGCCGCCTTGCAAGGTCTGGGTGCAGATCGCCGTGTGGTGGTCATTCTGGGGGGTGAAGGCAAGGGCCAGGACTTCTCGCCCTTGGCAGAACCCGTCAAGCGCTTTGCCCGTGGCGTGGTCTTGATTGGCCGCGACGCCCCCGTTATCCGCGAAGCGCTGCAAGGCACAGATGTGAGCATGCATGACGCCACCGACATGCATGCTGCTGTCGCTCAAGCTGCAAGCATCGCTCGCAGTGGCGACGCCGTCTTGATGTCGCCCGCGTGTGCGAGCTTTGACATGTTTGACAACTATGGCCACCGTGCCGAGGTGTTTGTTCAGGCCGTGGCCAGTTTAGCCGAAGCGGCGGGTGTGGCCATGGAGGGTGGGTTGTGAGCGAAACCTTCACATTCCCGCAGCGACTGCAACAGTCGGCCTATGGCTTGCTGTACCGCGTCACCGGCGGCTTGGTCGGTGCAGCAGCACCCGGGTCGCACAGCTTGCCCGTGAATCTGAGTGACTACGGTATGGGCGGTCGAATCAATGGACGCCCGGCTCGTATGCAAAGCGTGGACCAGGCCTTGGTTTGGGTGGTGGTGGCCTTGCTGTTGTGGGGCATGGTCATGGTGTACTCGGCCTCGATCGCGATGCCGGACAACCCACGTTTTTCGCGTTACAGCCACACCCATTTCCTGACGCGCCATTTGATCTCCATGACGGTGGGCTGCATCATGGCTTTGTTGGCCTTTCAGGTGCGCATGGAGACTTGGGAAAAAGCCGCGCCCTTCTTGTTTGCATTTGCGCTCATTTTGCTGGCAGTGGTGCTGATCCCCTTCATTGGCAAAGGCGTGAATGGCGCACGCCGCTGGATTTCATTTGGGGTCATGAACTTCCAGCCCTCCGAGTTTGCCAAGTTGGCCACCATCATCTATGCCGCCGATTACATGGTGCGCAAGATGGACGTGAAGGAAAAGTTCTTTAAAGCTGTCTGGCCCATGGGAGCGGCAGTAGGTCTGGCGGGCGTGTTCTTGCTGGCTGAGCCGGACATGGGGGCATTCATGGTGATCGCCACCATCGCCATGGGCATCTTATTCCTGGGCGGTGTGAATGCCCGCATGTTCTTCCTGATCCTGGGGATTTTGATCCTGGCCTTTGTGATCATGATTGCCGAGTCGCCTTGGCGGCGGGAGCGAATATTTGCCTACCTCGACCCTTTCAGTGCCGAGCACGCATTGGGCAAAGGCTATCAGTTGACGCACTCGCTGATCGCTATTGGGCGTGGCGAGGTGTGGGGCGTGGGTTTGGGTGGCAGTGTGGAAAAGCTGCATTGGTTGCCCGAGGCGCACACCGACTTTTTGTTGGCCGTGATCGGTGAAGAATTTGGCTTGGTGGGCGTAACGCTGGTGATCTGCCTGTTCCTGTGGCTCAGCCGTCGCATCATGGTGATTGGGCGGCAGGCCATTGCCCTGGAGAAAGTGTTTTCCGGTCTGGTCGCGCAAGGCGTGGGCATCTGGATTGGATTCCAAGCCTTCATCAACATGGGGGTGAACCTGGGGGCCTTGCCTACCAAGGGCCTGACGCTGCCCCTGATGAGCTATGGCGGCTCGGCCATCATGATGAACCTGATCGCGATTGCCATCGTGCTGCGCATCGATGCAGAAAACAAACAAATGATGCGGGGAGGGCGGCCATGACGGACACGCGCAAAACCGCCTTGGTGATGGCGGGTGGCACAGGTGGGCACATCTTCCCGGGCTTGGCTGTGGCAGAAGCCTTGCGCGACGCCGGTTGGCGCGTGCATTGGCTGGGTGCGCCAGACAGCATGGAAAGCCAGTTGGTGCCTCCGCGTGGCTTCGCCTTCGAGCCCGTGGCTTTTGGTGGCGTGCGCGGCAAGGGCATTCAGACCCTGGCCTTGCTGCCGCTGCGCTTGCTGCGCGCTTTTTGGCAAAGCCTGCAGGTGGTGCGCCGCGTCAAACCCGATGTGGTGCTGGGCCTGGGCGGCTACATCACTTTCCCGGGCGGCATGATGGCCAGCCTGTGGAGCAAACCTTTGGTGCTGCACGAGCAAAACTCGGTGGCGGGCCTGGCCAACAAGGTGCTGGCGCAACTGGCTGACCGTGTGTTCACCGCATTCCCCGGCGTCTTCAAAACAGGTCAATGGGTGGGCAACCCCCTGCGCCGCGCTTTCACTGAACAAGCCACGCCCGCTGAACGCTTTGCCGGACGCAGCGGCCCATTGCGTGTGCTGGTGGTGGGCGGCAGCTTGGGAGCCAAGGCCTTGAATGACATCGTGCCCCAAGCTTTGGCCTTGATGCCAGAAGCCACACGCCCGCAAGTCATTCACCAAAGCGGGGCCAAACAAATTGAAGCGCTGCGGGCCAACTACGCAAATGCTGGCGTGCAGGCCGAGTTGACGCCGTTCATCGACGACACGGCCAGCGCCTTTGCACAGGCCGATCTGGTGATCTGCCGGGCTGGCGCCAGCACCGTGACCGAGCTGGCAGCGGTGGGCGTGGCGGCCTTGTACGTGCCGTTTCCGTTTGCCGTCGACGACCACCAAACCACCAATGCGCAGTTTTTGGTGGCCCAAGGCGGCGGCTGGCTGGTGCCCCAGGCTGAATTGACGGCGCAGAACCTGGCCGAGCGGCTGACGGCCTTGAGCCGCGACACATTACAAGACGTGGCACAAAAAGCCCACGCACAGAAAAAAACGAA
>JBIKQY010000022.1:0-15706 GCA_044349465.1 Limnohabitans sp.
CACCCCGAGGCATTGGTCCAGGCGGTCAAGGACCACCGGGCCGATTACGGTGTGGCCCTCGATGGCGATGCCGACCGCCTTCAGTTGGTGGATGCATCGGGGCGCTTGTTCAATGGTGATGAATTGTTGTACCTGATGGTTGCCGACCGTTTGGCTCGGGACGAAGCTGTGCCCGGTGTCGTGGGCACTTTGATGACCAACCTGGCGGTAGAGATTGCCCTGCAAAAGCGAGGCGTGCAATTTGTGCGGGCCAAAGTGGGCGACCGTTATGTGTTGGAGCTCCTGCACGACAAAGGCTGGTTGCTGGGCGGAGAAGGCTCGGGCCATTTGCTGGCCTTGGACAAGCACACCACGGGCGATGGTCTGGTCAGTGCTTTGCAAGTGCTGCAAGCCTGTGTGAGCAGTGGTCAGACCATGGCGCAGTTGCTCGAAGATGTCAGTCTCTTTCCGCAAACTTTGATTAATGTGCGCCTGTCGCCCGGTTTTGATTGGCAAGGTCACGCTCCTTTGTGGGCGGCCAAACAAGCGGTAGAGACTGAGTTGGGTGATTCCGGGCGGGTTTTGATTCGTGCCAGCGGCACCGAACCCTTGGTCCGCGTCATGGTGGAGGCCAGGGATGCGGCGCAGGCGCGTCAATGCGCTGAACGGATTGCGGCGACCTTGGCATGACGACCCCGCAGTTGTTTGCTCCATCATTTGCTTAGACGGGCCTGGAGGTGCACGCGCCACCCATGTGGTGGGGCATGCCCTAGGTCCTGGAGGTCGTCTTTTTCAGTAAATCAGCCGGTCCGGCTTGATCTCTTGCAAGATCGTGGTGGCGATTTCTTCGATGGACTTGGTCGTGGTCGACAGCCAACGGATGCCTGATCGGCGCATCATGGCTTCACCTTCAGAGACTTCCATGCGGCAGTTTTCAAGGCTGGCGTAACGCGAGTTGGGGCGGCGCTCCGTGCGGATTTCAGACAGACGCTCCGGCTGAATGCTCAGGCCAAAGATTTTCGAGCGATGTGGCATCAGCGCGGGCGGCAGCTGTTTGCGCTCAAAGTCCTCCGGGATCAAGGGGTAGTTGGCCGCTTTCAAGCCGTGCTGCATGGCCAAATAAAGGCTGGTGGGGGTTTTGCCGCTGCGGCTGACACCCACCAAAATGACATCCGCCGACTCCAGATCGCGATTCGATTGACCGTCGTCGTGCGCCAGCGAAAAATTGATGGCTTCAATTCGGTCGTGGTATTCCTTGCTTTTGCTCACATCAGAAAAACGTCCCACCCGGTGGTGCGACTTGATGCCGAGCTCGGCTTCCAGTGGGTTGACAAATGTACCGAACATATCGAGCAGCATGCCCTGGCAATGTTCTTGAAGCACTTTGAGGACATCCATGTTCACCAGGGTGGTGAACACAATGGGTTTGGTGCCTTCCGTTTCGGCGGTGTGGTTGATCTGCCGCACCGCTTGGTGTGCTTTGTCGATGGTGTCTGTGAATGGCAATCGAACATGGCGAGACTTCATGTCGAATTGGGCCAGGATGGCGTTGCCAAAAGTTTCGGCGGTGATGCCTGTGCCGTCCGATACAAAAAATACAGTGCGTTTTGGCATGCTTGTAATTTATTTCAATGGCCGGGGTCAACATGACCCCTAAAATCAGTCAATTATCCACCGCTGTCCGCTCGGGGTTCTATTCAAAGAACAACACAACCCTGATCTGCACCATGGAGCCGGGTTTTAACTTTGGAGCTTTGCATGTCTGATCTTTTCAGCGAGACCGCTTTGGTCGTTCCCTTTGAGTTGTTGCGCATGACCGACGTCGAGTCGGTCGGGGGCAAAAATGCCAGTCTGGGGGAGATGATTTCCCAGCTGCCCTCGGGCGTTCGTGTGCCCACAGGCTTTGCCACCACGGCCCATGCCTTTCGCCAGTTTTTGGCGTTTGGCGGCCTGACCGAGCGCATCAATGCACGACTCGATGCTTTGGACACCGAAGATGTGCGTGCTTTGGCCACAGTGGGCGCCGAAATCCGCGCCATGGTCGAGGCCCAACCTTTCCCTACCGACCTGGAACAAGCCATTCGCGAAGAATTTGTGCGCCTGCAGGGCAACAATCCCGAGGCTTCGTTTGCGGTGCGCTCTTCGGCCACAGCTGAAGACTTGCCGGACGCTTCTTTCGCGGGTCAACAAGAAACCTTTTTGAACGTGGTCGGTATCGAGGACGTTCTGCACAAAATGAAAGAGGTGTTCGCCTCTTTGTACAACGACCGTGCCATCAGCTACCGCGTGCACAAGGGCTTTGCCCATGCCGACGTGGCCTTGTCAGCCGGTGTTCAGCGCATGGTGCGCTCTGACTTGGGCGCGGCAGGCGTCATGTTCACCATCGACACCGAGTCGGGCTTTGAAGACGTGGTGTTCATCACCTCGAGCTACGGCCTGGGCGAGACGGTGGTGCAGGGCGCCGTCAATCCCGACGAGTTTTATGTGCACAAACCCATGCTGGCCGCTGGCAATCGCTGCGTGATCCGCCGAAACCTCGGCTCCAAACTGATCGAGATGGTGTTTGCTACGCCGCAAGAAAAAGCGGCTTCGGGCAAGTTGGTCAAAACCACCGACGTGCCCACCGAGCTGCGCAACCGCTACAGCCTGACCGATGAAGAGGTCGAGCAATTGGCCCGCTATGCGGTGGTCATCGAGCAGCATTACGGCCGCCCCATGGACATCGAGTGGGGCAAGGACGGCACCGACGGTTTGCTTTACATCTTGCAAGCCCGTCCTGAAACCGTGAAAAGCCAAGCCAAAGGCACGCCCGAGTTGCGCTACAAACTCAAAGGCAAAAGCGCCATCTTGGCCGAGGGCAGGGCGATTGGCCAAAAAATTGGCACCGGACCAGTCCGCCTGGTGCACCACATCAGTGAGATGGACCAAGTTCAGCCGGGCGATGTGTTGGTCACCGACATGACCGACCCCAACTGGGAACCGGTGATGAAGCGTGCCAGCGCCATCGTGACCAACCGGGGCGGACGCACTTGCCACGCCGCCATCATCGCCCGTGAATTGGGCATTCCGGCGGTGGTAGGCTGCGGCAATGCCACGGAACAACTGAGCGATGGCACTTTGGTCACCGTCAGCTGCGCGGAGGGTGATACCGGGCACATTTACGACGGCTTGCTTGAAACCGAGATCAGCGAGATCCAGCGCGGCGTGCTGCCCGAGATCAAGACCAAGATCATGATGAACGTGGGCAATCCCCAACTGGCCTTTGATTTTGCACAGTTGCCCAATGCCGGTGTGGGTCTGGCCCGTCTGGAATTCATCATCAACAACAATATTGGCGTGCACCCCAAGGCCATTTTGGATTACCCTGCCATTGATGCTGACCTGAAAAAAGCCGTTGAATCGGTGGCCCGTGGCCACGCTTCTCCCCGAGCTTTTTACGTCGACAAGGTCGCCGAAGGTGTGGCCAGCATCGCGGCCGCCTTCTGGCCCAAGCCGGTCATTGTGCGTTTGTCCGACTTCAAGAGCAACGAATACCGAAAGCTCATTGGCGGCAGCCGCTATGAGCCCGAAGAAGAAAACCCGATGCTGGGCTTCCGTGGCGCAGCGCGGTACATCAGCCGGGATTTTGGCGAAGCCTTTGCCATGGAGTGCGAAGCCCTCAAGCGGGTGCGCGGCGAGATGGGCCTGACCAACGTGCAGATCATGGTGCCCTTTGTACGCACCTTGGGTCAGGCCGAAAAGGTTACCCAACTGCTGGCCAGCCAGGGGTTGCGCCGTGGCGAAAACGATCTGAAGGTCATCATGATGTGCGAGGTGCCCAGCAACGCCATCCTGGCCGAGCGCTTCCTCAAATTTTTTGATGGCTTTTCGATTGGTTCGAACGATCTGACTCAGCTGACTTTGGGTCTGGACCGCGACTCGGGCATGGAGCTGCTGGCGGCTGATTTTGACGAGCGAGATCCTGCCGTGACGGCCTTGATCTCTCAAGCCATCCAAGCTTGCTTGGCACAAGGTAAATACGTCGGCATTTGCGGTCAGGGCCCCTCCGACCATCCGGATTTTGCGCATTGGTTGATGGACCAGGGCATCAGCTCGATCTCGCTGAACCCGGACACCGTCATCGAGACCTGGACGAATCTGGGACGCTGAGCCCGAGGACTGCACATGATCAGGACCAGGCGATGAGCAAATCCCATGACGTCGCCATGTCTTCGGCTTACCGCTGGCGACTGCACCGCAACGTCCTGATTTATGTGCTTTTTCTGCTGGGCTTGATCGGGGCCATGGCCTGGGCTGAGCGCTCGGGTCTGTCCCGCAACCTGATCGGCCCGATCTTTTTGTTCAGCACGGTCATGATCTACGCACTGATCGGGATCGCTGGAAGGACCACGGACGAGGAAGAGTATTACGTGGCCGGTCGGCGAATCCCAGCCATGTACAACGGCATGGCCACGGCGGCAGACTGGATGAGCGCGGCCTCGTTCATCAGTCTGGCGGGGGCGCTTTACCTGCAAGGCTTTTCCGGCAGTGGAAACCAGCCCGGTGGCCTGGCCTATGTGATCGGCTGGACCGGCGGTTTTTGTCTGGTAGCCTTGATGATTGCCCCGCAATTGCGTGCCATGCGCTTGTACACCTTGCCCGACTACTTTGACCAGCGCTATGGCGGTCGCTGGCCCCGGGTGATTGCGGCGCTGGCCTCGGTGCTGTGTTCATTCACCTATGTGGTCGCCCAAATTTATGGCATTGGCCTGATCGCATCGCGGCTGACCGGCGTGCAGTTCGAAATCGGCATCTTGTTGGGCTTGGGCGGTGTTTTGCTGTGCTCGTTTCTGGGTGGCATGCGGGCCATCACCTGGACCCAGGTGGCGCAGTACATCATGCTGTTGTTGGCCTTTCTCATTCCGGTGTCCTGGCTGGCTTACAAACAACTGGGCAACCCTGTGGCACCTTGGGTCTATGGTACGCAGTTGTCGGCCATTGCCAGCATCGAAAAGCGCCTGATGGACGACCCGGCTGAGCTGGAGGTGCGCCGCGAATACGCTCAACGGGCCAAACTCTATGCTTCGCGCTTGCAAGATGTAGACGCGGCCATGGTCGATCTGCGACAGGAATTGGAAGAGAAAATCCGCTTGCTCAAAGCGCAAGGGGCTGACTTTGCCACCATTGCCCAAGTCCGCCGTGAGCTGCTGGCTGTGCCGCAGGAAGCCTCTGCAGCCCGCGAGCTGTGGACCCGTGCGATGCACGACAACCTGGAGCGGGCCAGGCCTTTGGGCGGCATGCCGCCGCACACACAGGCTTTCACGGGGGAGCCCGATGGTGGGTTGGCCCAGGAAAAACTGTTCAGCGAGTCGCGTCTGAATTTCCTGGCCCTGGTTTTTTGTCTGATGATCGGCACGGCAGGTTTGCCGCATTTGTTGACCCGTTTTTACACATCACCCTCGGTGTCCGAAACCCGCAGCTCCGTGGCTTGGTCCTTGTTTTTCATCGGTCTGATTTACCTGAGTGTGCCCGCTCTGGCGGTATTGGTGAAGTTCGAGGTGCTCAATACCTTGGTGGGCAGCAGTTTTGCCGACTTGCCCAGTTGGATGGCGCAGTGGGCCAGATTGGATTCGGCTTTGCTGTCGTTTTCTGATGTCAACGGTGACGGCATTTTGCAACTGGGTGAGCTCAAGCTTGGGGCGGACATGATCATGTTGGCCACGCCCGAATTGGGCGGGATGCCGTTTGTGGTGTCTGGCTTGGTGGCAGCCGGCGGGCTGGCAGCCGCTTTGTCGACGGCCGATGGTTTGTTGTTGACGATCAGCAATGCTTTGGTGCGCGACATGCGGCCCAATGGCATCAATGGCCCCAAGTCTTCGGAAGGGCGGGTGATCCTGTCCAAGTTCGCTTTGCTGGCCGTGGCCATGTTGGCGGCGGTGGTGGCTGCTTTCAAACCCGCAGAAATCCTGGCCTTGGTGTCGGCTTCTTTTTCGCTGGCTGCCTCTGCCTTCTTTCCGGGCATGGTGTTGGGCATGGCTTGGCAGCGGGTGCACCGCACGGCGGTGGTGCTGGGCATGTTGTCGGGCTTGGGCGTGACCATTTTTTACCTGGTGGTCAATGCCCCCGGTTTCCGCCATTTTTGGGCGTTGGACCCTTTTGGTGGCTTATGGTGGGGCATACAGCCCTTGTCCGCAGGCGTGTTTGGCGTCCCTGCGGGGTTCGCGGTCATGGTGTTGGCCACCTGGCTGATCCCGCATCAACTGACGGACCCCAACCTGCGTTCGCAGGCTCCAAAAGTCGACCCGTCCAACAGCTATCCAGGGCTGTGAACATCAGGCTATAATCTGAGGCTTCGCCTTGCTGCACCCCGTCAGACGCTGGGGGCAGCTATTCCAACCATTTGGGTTAACCTCAAGGAGTCTCAATGCGTCATTACGAAATCATTTTGCTGATCCACCCCGATCAGTCCGAACAAGTGCCGGCCATGCTGGAGCGCTACAAAGGCATGATCACTGCCGGCGGTGGCAGCATCCACCGCGTGGAAGACTGGGGCCGCCGTCAACTGGCGTACCAGATCAACAAGCTGGGCAAAGCCCACTACCTGTGCGTGAACATCGAAGCCGACCAAGCGGTCATGGCTGAACTTGAGCATGCCTTCAAGTTCAACGACGCCGTGTTGCGTCACCTGACGGTGCTGAAGAAAAAAGCCGACACAGGTCCTTCGTCCATGATGAAGCAAGTCGAGCGAGAAGAAGCCCGCAAGTCCCAACAAGCCGAATTCGCCGCTTGACACGTGCCTGTTGAGGAGTGAACCGTACCGAACTGACCGCCTGTATTGCCGAGCAAGCTGCTTTGCGATACACACCCGCCGGTTTGCCCGCTCTGGATTTGATTCTGGAGCATGCCTCTGAATTACAAGAGGCAGGACAAAACCGAAAAGTCCAGCTCAAGCTTCGTGCCTTGGCCTTCGGGTTTCAGGCTGAAACGCTGGTCAATCAAGCGGTAGGCAGTGTTTGGACGTTCAAAGGCTTTTTGGCCACCCCTCGACAAGGCAAAAGTGTCGTGTTGCACATTCAAGAGTTTCAGCAAGATTAATTTCAGGAGGCCCCATGGCCACGTTCAAAAAATTCAACAAAGACAAGCGCCCCAAGCGCAACACCCAGTCACTGCTGTTCAAGCGCAAGCGTTTTTGCCGCTTCACAGTGACCGGCGTCGAAGAAATCGACTACAAAGATGTGGACACCCTGCGTGACTTCATCGCCGAAAACGGCAAAATCATCCCTGCGCGCCTGACTGGCACCCGTGCCATTTTCCAGCGTCAGCTCAACACCGCCATCAAGCGCGCACGCTTTTTGGCCATGTTGCCCTACACCGACCAGCACAAAGTCTAAGGAGTCCAACCATGCAAATCATCCTGCTCGAAAAGGTTGTGAACCTGGGTAATCTGGGCGATATCGTCAAAGTCAAAGACGGCTACGCTCGCAACTTCCTGATCCCCCAAGGCCGTGCACGCCGTGCGACCGAAGCCAACAAGGCCGAGTTCGAAGCGCGCCGCGTTGAACTGGAAAAAGCCGCTGCCGCCAAATTGGCCGATGCCCAAGCCCAAGGCGAGAAATTGTCTGGCCTGGTGGTCAAGCTGTCGCAAAAAGCCGGTGTGGATGGCCGTTTGTTCGGCTCTGTCACCAACCACGACATCGCCGATGAGCTGAACAAGCAAGGCTACAAACTGGTCAAGGCCCAGATCCGCATGCCTCACGGCCCCATCAAGGTGGTGAGCGACTCTACTGTGTCGGTGGCATTGCACACCGATGTGGTGGTGGATGTGACCGTGACGGTTTACGGCGAAACTGCCTGATTTTCGCTGCGTTCTGAAAAGCCGCCTGGCCTTGTGCTTGGCGGCTTTTTTTATATGTGTTCACGCGATCTGACTTTTACAGCGCAGAACACCGGATGCACAGAGCTTATCCACAGCTTTATCCCAAGCCTGCCGCGTTTTTGCGACTACCATGGTCTTTTGAGGCCTTACACCCATGTCCGCCGTTTTTTCTCCTTCATTGAATACCTTCCCCTCCGACCTTGCCGGTGACAGCCAAGTGGCCAAGTTGCGCGTCCCTCCGCATTCGATTGAGGCCGAGTCCAGTGTTTTGGGGGGACTGTTGCTCGACAACGGTGCCTGGGACCGTGTGGGTGACTTGCTGGTCGACAATGACTTTTATCGGCATGAGCACAAACTGATTTATGCAGCCATCGGGGCGTTGATCAATGCGTCCAAACCGGCCGACGTCATCACCGTGAACGAGTACTTGCAAAACCAGGGCAAGGCCGATGAAATGGGGGGCTTGGGTTACCTGAACTCCTTGG
The DNA here is from genome assembly GCA_044349465.1 of Limnohabitans sp. GTDB lineage: Bacteria > Pseudomonadota > Gammaproteobacteria > Burkholderiales > Burkholderiaceae_C > Limnohabitans_A. Next base: position 8,320 of record JBIKQY010000022.1, read on the forward strand.
CCCAGTACGTGCCCAGCGCCAGCAACATCCGCCGTTACGCCGAAATTGTCCGAGAGCGCTCCATCCTGCGCAAACTGGTGTCGGCCAGCGACGAGATCGCCACCAACGCCTTCAACCCTCAGGGCAAAGCGATCGACCGTATCCTGGACGAAGCCGAGCAAAAAATCTTCAACATCGGTGAAGAGGGCTCGCGCATGAAGCAGGGCTTTCAGTCGATGGACACGCTGGTGGTGGAGTTGCTCGACCGCGTGCAGGAGATGGCCGATAACCCCAACGACATCACGGGTGTGCCCACGGGCTTTTATGACCTGGACCGCATGACCTCTGGCCTGCAGCCAGGCGACATGGTGGTGTTGGCAGCCCGTCCTTCGATGGGAAAAACTGCTTTTGCCATCAACATCGCCGAGCATGTGGCCTTGAACGAGGGCTTGCCGGTCGCGGTGTTTTCCATGGAAATGGGCGCATCCCAGTTGGCGGTGCGTGTGGTGGGCTCGATTGGTCGTATCGATCAAGGCCATTTGCGCACAGGCAAGCTCAGCGACGACGAGTGGCCACGCCTGACTGAGGCGATTGAAAAACTTCGCAGCGTGTCCTTGCACATCGATGAAACGCCGGGGCTCACACCTTCTGAGTTGCGTGCCAATGCCCGTCGCCTGGCGCGGCAGTGCGGAAAGCTGGGGCTGATCGTGGTGGACTATTTGCAGCTGATGAGTGGCTCGGGTGGCTCAGGCGGCGACAACCGTGCGACCGAGCTGGGCGAGATTTCGCGAGGTTTGAAGATGTTGGCCAAAGAGCTTCAATGCCCAGTGATTGCTTTGTCGCAGCTCAACCGAAGCGTCGAGCAGAGGACTGACAAGCGTCCCATGATGAGTGATTTGCGGGAATCGGGTGCCATTGAGCAGGATGCCGACATCATCATGTTCATTTACCGAGACGACTACTACAACAAGGATTCGAAAGAGCCCGGGGTGGCCGAAATCATCATTGGTAAACAGCGAAACGGCCCCACAGGGACCGTTAAGCTGACTTTCTTGAAGAATTTGACCCGTTTTGAAAGTCTGGCTTCGGGCCTCAGCGACGATTACTGAGACCCGACGGCGGATGGCTTACAGGGCCTCGCTGGCGAAGTCGGCCAGCCTAGAGCGTTCACCGCGCGCCAGTGTGATGTGGCCACCATGCGCCCAACCTTTGAAGCGGTCGACAGCGTAGGTCAGACCGGATGAGCCTTCAGTCAGGTAGGGTGTGTCGATTTGGGCAAGGTTGCCCATGCAGATGATCTTGGTGCCCGGGCCTGCGCGGGTGATCAGCGTTTTCATTTGCTTGGGCGTCAGGTTTTGGGCCTCGTCGATGATCACGTACTTGTTCATGAAGGTGCGGCCACGCATGAAGTTCATGCTCTTGATCTTGATGCGGCTCTTGATCAGTTCGTTGGTCGCCGCGCGTCCCCATTCACCCGCATTGCCGCCGTCGCCTTTGGCCAAAAACTCCAGGTTGTCGTCCAAGGCGCCCATCCAGGGGCCCATCTTTTCTTCTTCGGTGCCAGGCAAAAAGCCGATGTCTTCGCCCACGCTCACGGTGGCGCGGGTCATGATGATCTCTGTGTAGCGGCGGTCATCCAGCACTTGTGTCAGGCCTGCGGCCAGGGCCATCAGGGTTTTGCCCGTGCCAGCGGTACCCGCCAGCGTCACAAAGTCGACATCCGGATCGGTCAGCAAGTTCATCGCAAAGTTTTGTTCGCGGTTGCGTGTGGTGACGCCCCAGACCGCATTCTTTTGGTGGTTGAAGTCCTTGAGCGTGCGCAGCACAGCTGTCTTGCCACGGATTTCGGTCACACGCGCATACAGGCTGGGTTCGCCGGGTGCCTCGAAATACACGAACTGGTTCATGAACAGGCTGGGCACAATCGGCCCGCTGATGCGGTAGAAGGTTTGGGTGCCTTGTTGCCAGCTTTCGACTGTTTTGCCATTCTTGAGCCAAAAATCAGGGGGCAAAGCCATGGAGCCCGGGTACAGCAGGTCGCCGTCTTCCAGCGTCTTGTCGTTTTGGTAGTCCTCGGCCTGCAGCCCCAGCGCTCGGGCCTTGACGCGCATGTTGATGTCTTTGGAGACCAGTACCACGTCACGTGGGGCATGCAACTGCCCTAAAGCCTTGACGACGCCCAAGATCTGGTTGTCTGCCTTGCCCTGAGGCAGCGCCAAAGGCAGGCTCAGGTCGAGCGCCTGGGTCTGGAAAAACAATTGCCCCATCGCATCGGTGTGGCCTGTGGCGTTCAGAGGGGAGCCCTTGCCTAGATCTGAACCTTGCGCCGAGGCCAGGGTGTCCAGCGATCGGCTGGCCTGGCGCGCGTTGCGGGCGACCTCGGTCATGCCTTTTTTGTGCCCATCAAGCTCTTCCAGCACGATCATCGGCAAAAAGACGTCGTGCTCCTCAAAACGGAACAGGCTCATCGGGTCGTGCATCAGCACGTTGGTGTCGAGCACAAAAAGTTTGCTCGGGCCGCTGCGCCGTTTGGTTCGAGTGGGAGCAGTTTTGCTCACGCGATGGGCCGGCGCAGCATCGGCGGGGCGGGGCGCGGCTTGCAGTGTGGGCTGGGGCGTAATGGCTGCTGTGGCCTGTGCAGCCACTGGGGTCTTGGGCGTCAGTGAACCGGCTTCGTTCTTGCGCGGACGTGCAGAGCGTTTGGCCGAGCTCGTCTCGGGTGTCTCACTGGACAAGCCCCTTTTTGTTTCTATTTGCACCATCTCGGGTGCGTCGGTTGGCGTGTCGCTGGTCTCAAAGGCTTTGTGGGTCAAGCGGCTGGCGCGATGGGTGGGAGCGGGTGGCAATGGCATGTGCGAAGGCCTTTGGGTGTTTGAAAAATTCGGGTGCCAGAAAACAAAAAGCCGCCAGGAGACCCGGGCGGCTTGAAGGATGGGGTGTTTCGGGGCTGCGTTTCAGCGTCATGAATTCATTATGCACGAGCCCTGTGACAAAACCGGGTTGGTGCATCAAGCCACAGCAGCGGCTTTTTTCAGGTCCTTGACCGCCTGCAGCACTTCTTCGACATGGCCAGGCACTTTCAGGCCGCGCCACTCTTGTTTGAGGGTGCCGTCTGGACCGATCAGGAACGTGCTGCGTTCAATGCCTTTGACCTTTTTGCCATACATGATTTTGTTTTTCACCACACCAAACATGTGGCACATTTTTTCTTCGGTGTCGGCGATCAGCTCAAAGGGCAACTCCAACTTGCCTTTGAAGTCGTCGTGTGATTTCATGTTGTCGCGGGACACGCCCAGGACCAGGGCACCGGCTTTGACGAAATCTTTGTATTTGTCGCGAAACTGCATGGCTTCGGTGGTGCAGCCCGGTGTGTTGTCTTTGGGGTAGAAAAACAAAACAACGGTTTGGCCAACATGGGAAATGTTCGAAACTTTCAGACCACTCGTGGCGTTGGCTTCAAATTCGGGGAGGGGTTTGTTCAGAACGATCGCCATGGAACTTTATCTCGCTTGACTGGTTGAGCGGGTGCCACCATTGCCTGGTGTCAGTTTCGCTGAAGGCCGTGGGCCTCGACAACCTGCTATTTTACTCTGAACAGCGCTTTGCATCTAGTGGTAGGTGGCGTTGCAAAAGCGCGCCGATAGAATGCATGCTTTAGGACTCGATCAAAAGCAAGGCGACCACTTTGCGTCCTTCGCTGGCCAGGATGTTGTAGGTGCGGCATGCCGCAGCGGTGTCCATGGTTTCTACCCCGATGCCCCGCACGATCAGGTCTTGCAGCCACTGCGGCTTGGCAAAACGCAATTTTTGTCCGCTGCCGAACAGGATGAGCTCGGCCCCGCTTTGGGCCCATGGGCTGAAGTCACTTGCGCTCAGGGCCTCGAACTGACCAGTGGCCCAAGCAGCAGGCGGCACATCGGGCAAGCTGCTCACGGACAAGGACTGCCCGTGCCGCACCCCATTGACTTCGATCCAGACCCGGTCATAAGCATTGATGGTCGGGGCATTGGATTTGTCGGGCTGAAGTTTCATGGGGCTGCAAATGTGAGGGGAAGCGCAATTAGAGCGCATGCTCTGAAAGCTGCGCCGGATGAGCGCAAAAAATGTGGTCAAATTATAGGTTTTCCCTCATCCACACTGCCTTTGGAGGCACTTTGAAGACCATTCAGAAATCTGCCAAGCTCGCCAACGTTTGTTATGACATTCGCGGCCCCATCATGGACCGAGCGCGTCAGATGGAAGAAGACGGCCACAAGATCATCAAATTGAACATCGGCAACCTGGCGGTTTTTGGTTTTGATGCGCCCGAAGAGATCCAGCAGGACATGATCCGCAACCTGCCCAACTCGGCGGGGTACTCGGACAGCAAAGGCATTTTTGCCGCCCGCAAAGCCGTGATGCACGAGACCCAGAAACAAGGCATTTTGGGCGTCACGCTGGACGATATTTATCTGGGCAACGGGGCCAGCGAATTGATCGTGATGGCCACCAACGGCTTGCTCGACGATGGCGATGAGTTGCTCTTGCCCTCACCCGATTACCCGCTGTGGACGGCAGCCGCAAGCTTGTCGGGTGGCACGCCCGTGCATTACCGCTGCGAAGAGGCCAATGGTTGGATGCCCGATTTGGACGACATCCGTGCCAAAGTCACGCCGCGCACCAAAGGCATTGTGGTGATCAACCCCAACAACCCCACGGGCGCTTTGTATGCCGATGAGCTGCTCAAGGGCATCGTGGCCATCGCCCGCGAGCATGGTTTGGTCATCTTTGCCGATGAGGTGTACGACAAGGTCTTGTACGACGGCGTCAAGCACACGCCTTTGGCCAGTTTGTCGCAAGACGTGGTGACCCTGACCTTCAATTCACTGTCCAAAAGCTATCGGTCGTGTGGTTACCGTGCGGGCTGGATGGTGATTTCGGGCGACAAGAAAAGAGCCCGTGATTACATCGAGGGCCTGAACATGTTGTCTAACATGCGCTTGTGCGCCAACGTTCCGGGTCAATGGGCTATTCAGACCGCGTTGGGCGGCCACCAAAGCATCAATGAATTGGTGGGCGAGGGCGGCCGCTTGCGCAAGCAGCGCGATTTGGCTCACCAACTGATCACAGCCATTCCTGGCGTCAGCTGCGTTAAGCCCCGGGCGGCTTTGTACATGTTTCCCAAACTCGATCCGAAGATTTACCCGGTGCAGGATGACCAGGACTTTTTCTTGCAACTGCTGGAAGAAACCAAGGTCATGTTGGTGCAGGGTACGGGCTTCAACTGGCCCGATGCCGACCATTTCCGCATCGTGTTTTTGCCGCATGAAGATGACCTGCGAGAGGCGATTGGCCGTGTGGCGCGGTTCCTGGAAACCGCCCGCAAGCGTTTTGGCACCGACAAACTCGTGGCCTGATTTTTTTCTAGAAATGCCCGGGTGTGTCCGGGTGCAACGTTAAAGAGAAGTGAATGAAACCGATCAAAGTAGGCCTGTTGGGCATTGGCACCGTGGGCAGCGGCACTTTCAATGTATTGCGCCGTAATCAAGAAGAAATCCAGCGCCGTGCCGGTCGTGGCATTGAAATTGCCATGGTGGCCGATCTGGATGTGGCGCGTGCCAAGGCGCTGGTGGGCGAGGGCGTTGAAGTGGTGGGCGATGCCCGTGCTGTGATTGCCAACCCCGAGATCGACATCGTGATCGAATTGATTGGCGGATACGGCATTGCCAAAGCGCTGGTGATGGAGGCGATTGCTGCAGGCAAGCATGTGGTCACCGCCAACAAGGCCTTGCTGGCCGTGCATGGCACCGAGATTTTTGCGGCTGCTCAGGCCAAAGGCGTGATGGTAGCTTTTGAAGCCGCCGTGGCCGGAGGCATCCCGATCATCAAGGCGCTGCGCGAGGGCCTTACAGCCAACAGCATCCAGTGGGTGGCGGGCATCATCAACGGCACCACCAACTTCATATTGTCCGAGATGCGCGACAAGGGCCTTGACTTTGGCGATGTGCTCAAGGAGGCCCAGCGCTTGGGTTATGCCGAAGCCGACCCGACCTTTGACATCGAAGGCGTGGACGCCGCGCACAAGGTGACCCTGATGAGCGCGATCGCGTTTGGCATTCCGGTGCAGTTTGACAAGGCCTATGTCGAAGGCATCACCAAGTTGGGCGCGGCCGACATCAAGTACGCCGAGCAACTGGGCTACCGCATCAAGCTGTTGGGCATCACCAAACGCACCGCGCAAGGCATTGAGTTGCGCGTGCACCCCAGCCTGGTGCCGACCCAGCGCCTGATTGCCAACGTTGAAGGTGCCATGAACGCCGTGATGGTGCAAGGCGATGCCGTGGGCACCACTTTGTATTACGGCAAAGGCGCAGGCTCCGAGCCCACCGCCAGCGCGGTGATCGCCGATTTGGTGGACATCACCCGTTTGCACACCGCCGATCCTCTGAACCGTGTGCCACACCTGGCCTTCCAGCCTGGCTCCATGAGCAACTTGACCGTGTTGCCCATGTCCGAGGTGGTGACCAGCTATTACCTGCGTTTGCGTGTGGCCGACCAAGCGGGCGTGCTGGCCAAGCTGACGGGCTTGCTGGCCCAGGCCGACATCAGCATCGATGCGGTCTTGCAGCGCGAGGCCGATCAGGTCAGTCAGGCCGGTGAAAACCAGACCGACGTGATTATCTTGACCCACGACACGCGCGAAGGCACCCTGAACGATGTGCTGGCCCAGATGCAGGCCCTGCCCACCGTGATGGCGCCCATCGTGCGCATTCGCAAGGAAGAGTTGAACTGATGCGTTACCTGTCGACCCGCGGTCATGCCGACCGCAAACAATTTTGTGAAATCCTGCTCGAAGGCCTGGCCCCTGATGGCGGCTTGTACTTGCCCGAAAGCTACCCGCAAATCGACGCTTCGGCGTTGACCCGCTTGCGCGAAGTCTGGCAAAGCCAAGGCTATGCCGCTTTGGCTTTCGAGGTGCTGTCCCTCTACATCGACGACATTCCACGCGAGGACTTGCTGGCTTTGTGCCGCAAGACCTACACGCCTGACGTGTTCGGCACGAAAGAAATTGTGCCGCTCAAGCCTTTGCAGGCAGCGGGTCAAGCACAGCCCGAGATGTTTCTGGAGGCCTTGTCCAATGGCCCCACATTGGCCTTCAAAGACATGGCCATGCAGTTGCTGGGCAACTTGTTTGAGTACGAGCTGGCACGGCGCGGCGAAGCGCTGAACATTTTTGGCGCCACCTCGGGCGACACGGGCAGTGCGGCCGAATACGCCATGCGCGGTAAAAAAGGCGTGCGCGTCTTCATGACCAGCCCGAACGGCCGCATGAGTCCGTTTCAGCAAGCGCAGATGTTCAGTCTGCTCGACGAGAACATCCACAACATCGCCATTGAAGGCGTGTTCGACGACTGCCAGGATATCGTCA
>JBIKQY010000226.1:0-4743 GCA_044349465.1 Limnohabitans sp.
CGACCGGACACATCGGCAGGCGTGCCAGGGGGCCAAGGAACGACCATGCGGATGGTTTTGCTCGGGTAGTTTTGTGCCGTGGCGGCAAAGCCCAGCGTCAGCAGCAGGCTGGCCAAAAAAGTGTGGACCGCACGTCGAGAAACCGGAAGGGTTGGCATGGTCGATGGTCTCCTGAATGGTGGTGGTTGACGTCAAAACCGTGTTTGACTGCTGGCCATTATTCAAAGTCCCTTGCGGGGTGACAAATGAATAATGCCGCTCGATTCATACCTGAATGGGTATGATAGATCATGGCTTTGAATTTACAACGGGTGCTGACGCTCAAGCAATTGCGTTTGGTGAGTGTTCTGGGGCGCGAGCTCAACCTGAGTCGGTGTGCAGACATCCTGCACTCCACCCAACCGGCTGCCTCAAGGGCGCTTGCGCAACTGGAGGACCAGTTGCAGGTGATTTTGTTTCAGCGCACCACCAAGCGCATGGTGCCCACTGTGGCGGGTTTGAGCCTCATTCAGCACGCTCACCGCGTGCTCGCCGAGATCGATCTGGCCGAGGAGGACTTGCTGGGCTTGTCCGGTGGCGTGAGCGCGGAGATGCGTGTCGGCGTGCTGGCTGCGTTTTCGCCGGAGGTCTTGGCCCGGGCCATGGCGCGTTCGCGTGAGCTCTTGCCAGAGGTGCTGCTCATCACCCAGATGCAGCCACTGGAAATGCTTTATGAGCAGTTGCTCGATGGCCGCATTGACCTCATGCTGGCGCACGCCGAATTGCGTGTTGATTTGAACCTGGTGGAGGTCACACCCTTGTACGAGGAGCACAGCACCATCCTGGCAGGGCTGGGTCACCGTTTGCACAAAAAAAAGAAACTCTCATGGGTGGATCTGGCGCAAGAGGCGTGGGTGCTGCCGCCGCCCCACACCCCATTGCGTCCCAAAATTGACCGAATGCTGTCGGTCCACCGCAACGGCGATCGCTTGGGGCAGGGGCCGGATGTGCAAACCGACTCGTCTTTGCTCGCCCTCAGTCTGATCGGTCAAACCCCGATGCTGTGGGCCATTGCCCATCAGCAAGCCAAGCAGTTTGAAGTCACTGCGCAGGTGCAGGCACTGCGCGCACCCGCAACGCTGCTCAGTGGTCCGATGTGCTGTTTTCGTCTGCGCGAGGAACGACTGAAAACGCAACAAAGCATCTTCATGGGCTGCCTGAAAGACAGTGCCCTCAGCTTGACCGAATGAATCCCGGCTCAGCCCGCCAGAGCCGCCTTCACCGCAGCGGACACCTGACCCATGTCGGCCTTGCCAGCCAATTGGGCTTTGACTGCACCCATGACTTTGCCCATGTCGCCGGGGCCTTTGGCACCCAAGTCAGCCACGATGGACTGAACGGCCGCAGTGACTTCTTCAGCCGACATGCGGGCTGGCAGGTAGCCCACCAAAACAGCCATTTCGGCTTTTTCTTTGTCGGCCAAGTCCTGGCGTGCTGCTTGTTCAAAGGCGGCGATCGAGTCCTTGCGCTGCTTGATGAGTTTGTCCACGATGGCCACCACGGCGACATCGTCCAGTTCGATGCGCTCGTCCACTTCTTTTTGCTTCATGGCCGACAGCAACAAGCGGATGGTGCCCAGACGCTCAGCGTCTTTGGCGCGCATGGCGGTTTTCATGTCTTCGGTGATTTGTTCTTTCAGACTCATGAGAGGCTCCTGGTGTGTGGGAAAGTGGGTGGCACAAATGACAAAGCCCGCCTGAGCGTCCTCCAGCGGGCTTGTTTGCAGACCTTTTCAGGTCAAGCAAAGTGGAAGATCAATACATCTTCTTGGGCAACTGCATGCTGCGAGTTTTTCGATGGTGCGCTTGAAGCGACGCAGGGCAACGTCAAACGGCTCGTTTTCTTTCACGCGGATGGTGGTCATTGAATCAAAGTTTCCAAAAAATGTGCCGGCTGTGCAAGCAAGGGAGATCGGGCCCTTGAAAGCCAGTTTCGGCGGTTCCCCGTCACGAACTAGTATTTGGCAGACGGGGTTTTGCCAGCAAAGCTAAAGATTATAGCGCTAAGTTGGAGACCGATTGAGCTGGCGTGCAGCGGGTGCGTTCTCATATTGCGCGTGAAACATTTGGTAAAGGTGGGTGACAAAGCACCGGACAACATTACAATTATGTCTTATTCGGCATAATGAAAACATTAAATATGTCTAATATTGAAAATTCATTGTATTTGTCATGCCTTTGGTTTTGGCGATGGCTATGCAAACCCGAGACATGGGTGGCAACTGGGCGTGTGCGGTGAATTGGCTGTTTCGTCCATCGCGTTGCTTGCTGGCGATGGCGTCCTCTTCGACTTGGCCGCTTGGCGCTTGGCAAGCTCAACACCGATGCGTCAACGTGCCATTGAAAATGGTCATGGCCCAGGCTGCACCGACGTTTAAAAGTATTCCTTTGAATGCTATCGATAAAATAACCAAGCATTAAATTTTTATTTTTGAAAGTAACGGGCATGTTGTACAACAAAGCGAAAATCCAGCGGCTGTTGTTGTTGTTCAGCACCTGGTTGTTGAGTTGGGGTGTTGTGGCCCAGCCGCTGACGGCCGAACCCGTGAAGTCACCATCGGTGGTGGTGGTTCTGGCAGGAGGTGGGGCCAAGGGGTTTGCCCATCTGGCCGTCTTGCGCAGGCTAGAGCAAGACCGCATTCCCATTGCACGCATTGTGGGCACCAGCATGGGGGCTGTGATTGGGGGGCTGTACGCCAGTGGTTTGTCCACGGACGAAATCGAGCGCGTGGTGGGGGGCCTGGACCCCGCCAAAGTGGCGCTTGACCAACTCAATCGGCTGGAGCTGCCATCGCGGACCCGCGCCTACCAGCAAAAATACCCTGTGGACTTTGAGTTTGGTGTCAAGAATGGGGGGGCCAGCTTTGCCCGTGGTGTGAGTGACGGTCAGCGGTTTTTGGCTCTTTTGCAAGATTTGACGGCCCACATTCCACCGCGGGTCAATTTCAATGACTTGAAAATCCCTTTCCGAGCAGTGGCCACCCGTTATCGGGATGGCGAGATGAAGGTGTTTGACCAAGGGGCCTTGCACTTGGCCATCCGAGCCAGCATGGCGGCACCTGCGGTGTTTGCGCCGGTGGAAGTGGATGGCGAGACCTATGTGGATGGTGGCTTGGTGGCCAATTTGGCAGTCGAAGTGGCCTTGCAGGAGGGGGCCGATGTGGTGATTGCCTCTTATTTGGCGGGAGGTGCCGATGATGGCAAAGCAGAGCAGGCCAGTCATGCGCTGGTGATTGCCAATCGGATGGTCGATATCCTGATTCGGCAAAACGAAAAGAGAAACATGGCCTTGCTCCGGCCGCAAGATATTTTGGTGGCACCACAGCTGCAGGACGTTGGCTTTGCGGATTTCAACCGTGCCACCGAAATTGTGCGCCGAGGTCAGGTCGCAGTGGCTGCCGTCAATGACCGTTGGGAGCGCCTGCAAGTTGGATGGGACCGTTCTGTGGCGCAACCTGCATCCAAGCAGCTGTCGTTTGACCAGCGCGAAAAACGCATTGTGGCCATCCAAGCCAAGGGCAACAATGATGTGTCGCAGCAATACATCCAGTCGGTCATGTCGCCCTTGCTCGAGTTGGAGTTTTCTTCGGTGAAAACCGAGCGCTACATTGATCAGCTTTACACCAGCGGCTTTTTTGACTTGGTCAGCTACAGCCTGGAGCAGCAGCAAGGTGATCAGTACAACCTGGTGGTGCAAGTGCGTGAAAAACCTTACAGCCCCCACTTCATGAAAACCTCGCTGGGGTTTTCCACTGAGTTGGCAGGTGTCACCCAGTTTTCTTGGGGGGTGGGTTACCGACGACCTTGGTTGACAGAGTCGGGCTTGGAGTTTTCACTCGACGCCCGACTGGGCACCCAGTCCGAGTTGGCGGCTCGGCTTTATCAACCCTTGAGCTCACGATGGAGTCTGGAAACAGGTGTTGTCTTGGACAGAAACCATTTACCGCTTTACCAAACAGCGCTTGACCGGGACGATGTCAGCGCGCGAAAGTTGTCCTATTTCAACCAGTCATTGCAAACGCTGGACGCCCAATTGGTGTACGACTACGAGCGCAAAGCCAACATCAAATGGGGTTTGACTGCCAGCAGCATTCGCAGGTCGTTTGACACCGACCTTGAGTTTTTGGGCGAGTCCGCGCAGCGGACCAGTCGATTCAGATACAACGGCATGAAAACCCAGCTTCAAATTGATCAACTCGATTCGCTCAGTTTTCCGACCCGTGGTTTTTTCGTCAACGCCAGCTTTGAGCAGGGTTTGTCGGGCACGGCTTACAGGGGCGGGCGATTGAGTGTCAAGCTGGCGCATTCAGTGGGTCCCCACATTTTTAATGCCGGGTTGAATCTGGCGCGAGACCAAGTCACGCGGGAGTGCGCCAAATGCCAAGCTCCCAGTCAGTTGTTCCTGGGGGGCTTCCAGCTCATGGGGGCCTATCGCATGGGGCAGTTGGCTGGCAGCGATCTGGCCCATGTGCAAGGCACCTACATGTACCGATTGTCTGACGGCGGCGTGTTCAATCAGAGAACCTATTTGGGCACGGTACTGGAGGCCGGTGATGCGTGGAATCAGGGGGATCAGATCCGCACCCGCTACAGCGGCACCCTCTTTGTCGCGGTGGACAGCAAAGTGGGCGATATTTATTTGGGGGCTGCCAAGGGCTCTGGCAATGCCCATAACGTGTTTCTGCAATTGGGCAGACGGTTCAGT
>JBIKQY010000023.1:0-15606 GCA_044349465.1 Limnohabitans sp.
AGGAAGGCGTGCTGACCAATGAGCGCATCAACGACGCCGTGGCCGAGCCGGTGGTGTACATGATGGACCGCTATGTGGTGGGCGGTTTTTACCGGGTGCACGCCGAGCGCGGCGTGGACGAAAACCTGAATGCCCCGGGGGCCAGCTTTGTGCCCTTGGCGTTTGCCGATACGCCGCACCTGCCCCAGCCAGGGGTCAAACCCGGTGCCAGCGTGCCCAACCGCTTTTACATGTACGGCGTGATTGGCCGCCTGGCCATGCTGGCCGCCAGTTATGAGCTGGAAGCCACAGACCCCGAGGCCGAGGTGTACGACTGAAGAGACGGTTTTTGTCGTTTCGGTGGCCTGAAATGGGTGATTGGGGTGATTTCAGGCCTTGCTTGTTTTTTGAAGTCATCAAAAGTTGCTGCACTGCAACATATTTGCCAATGGGGCCATGACAGACCGGCAAGGTTGAGCGCAAAATGGGCCGCATCTCAGCCACCAAGCCTGACTTTCGTCAGGCTGCTTTTTTGTGTCCTCAACAAAATCCTCACTCGCCGCCCTGACCTTGGGTGCCATAGGCGTGGTTTACGGCGACATCGGCACCAGCGTGCTGTACGCCATGAAAGAGGTCTTTGGTTCCGGCCATGTGCCCTTCACGCACGACAACGTGTATGGCATCCTCTCCATCTTTTTCTGGACCCTGACCACCATCGTGTCGGTCAAGTACGTGGTGCTGGTGCTGAGGGCCGACAACCACGGCGAGGGCGGTCTGGTGGCCATGCTGGCGCTGGCTTCGCAATCGGTCAAAGACAAACCCCAGCTGCGCAAGGTGTTGCTGATCGTGGGCATCTTTGGCACCTGCCTGTTTTATGGCGACGGGGTCATCACCCCCGCCATTTCGGTGCTGTCTGCGGTGGAAGGCTTGGAGGTCATTTCACCCACGTTCAAAAAATATGTCATTCCCCTCACGCTGGTGATCCTCTTTGGGCTGTTTTGGGTGCAAAAGCGCGGCACAGCGGGCATTGGCAAGTTCTTCGGCCCCATCACCTTGATTTGGTTTGCCACCATCGCTGTGCTGGGTGTGTCGCACATCGTGCACCACCCCGAGATTTTGCTGGCCATCAGCCCCCACTACGCCTTGGGCTTCATGTGGAACAACCCCGGTACCACCTTCATCATTTTGGGGGCGGTGGTCTTGTGCGTCACGGGTGGCGAAGCGCTGTACGCCGATTTGGGCCACTTCGGTAAAAAACCGATCCGACTGGCCTGGTTCAGCGTGGTCATGCCTTGCCTGACCTTGAACTATTTTGGCCAAGGCGCTTTGCTCTTGGCCGAGCCCGAGGCCGTGAAAAACCCGTTTTTCATGATGGCCCCCGACTGGGCCTTGGTGCCCTTGGTGGGTCTGGCCACCATGGCCACGGTCATTGCCTCGCAAGCCCTGATCACCGGCGCTTTCAGCGTGACCAAACAGGTCATTCAATTGGGCTATCTGCCGCGCTTGCAGGTGCTGCACACCAGTGAGACCGATACCGGCCAGATTTACATGCCTTTTGTGAATTGGGGTCTGTTTGTGGCCATCGTGCTGGCCGTGATCATGTTCAAGTCGTCGAGCAACCTGGCTGCGGCTTACGGCATTGCCGTGTGCACTGACATGCTGATCACCACGGTGCTGACTTTCTTTGTGATCCGCTATTCCTGGAAGCTGCCGCTGGCGCTGTGCATCGGTGCAACAGGCTTCTTCTTTGTGGTTGACTTGGCGTTTTGGGCGTCCAACATGTTCAAGCTGTTCGACGGTGGCTGGTTCCCGCTGCTCATTGGCGCGGCCGTGTTCACCCTGATGCTGACCTGGCACGACGGGCGACGCTTGCTCAACGACTCTTTGCGCTCGGACGCCTTGCGCCTGACGGATTTTCTGGAGGCGGTGTTCATTTCGCCGCCCACACGGGTGGATGGCACGGCCGTGTTCCTCACGGCCGAGGCGGGTTCGGTGCCCAACGCTTTGCTGCACAACTTGAAGCACAACAAGGTCTTGCACGAACGCAACCTGTTTGTCACGGTGCGCAGCCACGAGGTGCCGCGCATCGACGCCCAGCAGCGCTTGGATGTGACACCGCTGGGGCATGACTGCTGGCAAGTCATCGTCAACTACGGTTTCAAGGACAACCCGGATTTGCCGAGCGCGCTGACCAAAATCCAGGGCGAGGGCTACAAGTTGGACCCGATGACGACCAGCTATTTCCTCTCGCGTGACATCGTGATCCCCACCATTGGCGGTGGCATGGCCCCTTGGCGCGAAAAACTCTTTGCCCAGATGCACCACAACGCCAGCGGCGCGGCGGCGTTTTTGAACCTGCCGACCAATGCGGTGGTCGAGCTGGGCTCCAAAATCGAAATTTAAGGCCCCGTGCGCACCACCCATTTGCTCTACCTGCACGGCTTCAGGTCGTCGCCCCAGTCGGCCAAGGCCCAAATCATGGCCCAGCGGGTGCAGGCCCTGCACCCCAGTGTTTCCTGGTGGTGCCCGCAGTTGCCCGCTTCGCCCGCGCAAGCCATTGACCTGTTGCTGCAGGGCACGGCCGACTGGCCACGAAGGCAGATGGCGGTCATGGGTTCGTCGCTCGGCGGCTTTTACGCCGCCTGGCTGTCAAATCAGCTGGGTGTTCCAGCGGTGCTGATCAACCCGGCTGTGCATCCTTCGCGAGATTTGGCGCGTTACATTGGCGAGCACCCGGTTTGGCAAGACCCGGCGCAAAGCATCTTTTTTGAGCCGGCTTATGTGCAAGAGCTTAAATTACTTGAAAGTCAGCCCTTGCTAACTCCGCCTGCCACGCTGGCTTTGATCGCCAAGGGCGACGAGGTGCTGGACTGGCGCGAAATGCTGGCCTGCCACCAGGCCGGGCAGGTGCGCCTGATCGAGGGCAGCGACCATGCCCTGAGCGATTTTGACGAGCACTTGCCGCAAATCCTTGAATTTCTGCAGCTGGCTTGAAGCCCGGCGGGCCGAATGGCCGGGTGGCATGGGAAAATCAAGCCATGTACGTATTATTTGAAGATGCCGGCAAATTCATGGCCGGTCGGATCATGTCCGAAGCCGAGGCCTCTGCGCAGGTCGAACTCGACTCCGGTAAAAGGGTCAAGGTCAAATCGGCCCACATGATGCTGAAGTTCGACAAACCGGCCCCCGCCGCTTTGCTGGCCGAAGCCGGGGTGTTGAGCCAGACCATCGAGCTGGAGCTGGCCTACGAATGTGCCCCGGACGAAGAGTTCGGCTTTGGCGATTTGGCCAAAGACTATTTCAGCAACAACGCCAGCACCACCGAGCAGGTGGCGGCTTTGCTGCGCTTGCACGAAGCGCCGCATTACTTTCGCCGGGGCGGTGCCAAAGGCCGCTTCAAAAAAGCCCCCGCCGAGATCGTGCAGCAGGCCTTGCTGGCCATCGAGAAGAAAAAGCAGGCCCAAGCCCAAATCGAAGCCTGGTCGGCCGATTTGATGGCGGGCACTTGCCCCGAGCCGATCCGCGAGCAGCTCTACAAAATCCTGTTTCGCCCCGACAAAAACACAGCCGAATACAAGGCCGTGGTCGAGGCCAGCAAAAGCAGCCAAACCTCGCCTTTGGACTTGCTGCAAAACGCAGGGGCCATTGCCTCGCCTTGGGATTTCCATTGGCAGCGTTTCTTGTTTGACCTGTTCCCCAAGGGCACGGGCTTTCCCCCCTTGCAAGCGCCCGCCATCACCGACGACTTGCCGCTGGCCCCGGTGCAAGCTTTTTCGATTGACGATTCGCACACCACCGAGATTGACGACGCCTTGTCGCTGCAAGGCTTGGGCTCGGGCACGGTCACGGTGGGTATTCACATCGCCGCACCTGGCCTGGCCTTGAGCCCCGGCAGCGCCATCGACCAGCTGGGCCGTGCCCGCCTGTCCACCGTCTACATGCCCGGCTACAAAATCACCATGCTGCCCGACAGCGTGGTGCAGGCCTACACCCTGATCGAAGGGCGTGACTGCCCGGCGGTGTCGCTGTACGTCACCTTCAGCGAAGACACCCTGGAGGTGCAAAGCGCCGAGACACGTCTGGAAAGGGTGCCGATTTTGGTCAACCTGCGCCACGACCAACTGGACGAGCGGATCACCCGCGAATGGCTCGAGGGCGAAGACCAAAGCGACCACGCCGATGTGCCGGTGAGCCGCGACACCTTGGCTTTTTACTGGCGTTTGGCGCAGACCCTGAAAGCGCGGCGTGAAGTGGTGCGCGGCAAGCCCGAAAACTTCAACCGCCCGGACTACAGCTTCAAGCTCGAGCGTGCAAGCAATGACACGCCGCCTGCCGGTGACGAAACCGTGGTCATCGGCACCCGCAAGCGCGGCGCGCCGCTCGATTTGATGGTGGCCGAGGCCATGATTTTGGCCAACAGCACCTGGGGCCAGTGGATGGCGCAATTGGGCGTGCCCGGCATTTACCGCAGCCAGGCCAGTCTGGCGCCCGGCGTGAAAGTGCGCATGGGCACCAAGGCGCTGCCGCACGCCGGCATTGGCGTGCCCAGCTACGCCTGGAGCACATCGCCGCTGCGCCGCTACACCGACCTGGTCAACCAGTGGCAGATCATCGCTTGTGCCAAGCACGGCGCCACGGCCGCATTGGCTGCGCCCTTCAAGCCCAAAGACGCTGAGCTGTTTTCCATCATCAGCGGCTTCGATGCCGCCTACAGCGCCTACAACGGCGTGCAGTCCAGCATGGAGCGTTACTGGACGCTGCGCCATGTGCAGCAGCAAGGCATTGAAGAGCTGGATGCCAGCTTGGTCAAGGAAATGGGCGGCGGCAATTGGCTGGTGCGTGCCGACACCTTGCCATTGATGTTCAGTGTCATGGGTGCGCACAACCTGCCGCGCGGCGCTCGTGTGCGCGTCAAGCTGGCCGATGTGGACCTGATGGCCCTGGATGTGCGCGGCACTGTGATCGCGCACCTGGATGCGCAAGGCCAGGGATCCGGTACCGATGAGGCTGAACAAGAGGCCGAGGATGAGGACAATCTGCCTGCGGGCCCGGTGACCATCGCGGTGGACCTGAACGACAGCACGCCCCCCCATGCGCCCTGAAAAAAAACCACAGTCTTCCAGGGTGGCCCCTCCCATTGCGGGTCGTTTGCAGCCTTCTGCGCACCGGGGCCTGAGCTGGGCATTGGGCTTGTCGTTGGCCGTACACGTGGGTTTGGTGAGTTTCCGGTTTGCGGCACCCGAGGCCTACAACCGTGTCTTTCAGGACACCCCGCTGGAAGTGATTTTGGTCAATGCGCGCAGCCAGGAGCGTCCCCAGGAAGCCCAGGCCTTGGCGCAGGTCCGTCTGGCCGGCGGCGGCGAGGTGCCCGAGGTGCGCATCTCAAGCTCGCCCTTGCCGCCCGCGATGAACGCCGATCCGGGCATGGACATCAGCGAAGCCCAGAAAAAAATCGAAGTGCTCAAAATGCAGCAAATGCGTTTGCTGACGCAACTCAAAGATGAGCTGGCCGTGCTGACCCGAGAAAATGCGGGTGACAAAACCGACAGCCCCGATCGCGAGGCCAAGGTGCAACGTCAACAGCAACTGGCCCGCCAGTTGGCGCAAATCGAGCAACGCGTGGACCAAACCCAGGGTGCGGCCCGCAAGCGCTACATCAGCCCTGCCACGCAAGAGGTGGTGTATGCGATTTACTACGACAAAATGCGCCGCACCATCGAGTACCAGGGCACCTTGAATTTCCCTGAGGCCTCAGGTGAAAAACTCTATGGCCAACTGACCATGGTGATCACAGTGGACAGTCAGGGACAGTTGCTCAGCACCGAGGTGGCCCGCTCGTCGGGCAATAAGTTGCTCGACGAACGCGCGGTGGCCATCGTGCGCAATGCCGCGCCGTTTGGCAGATTCAACCGAAATATGCGGGCCCAGGCCGATCAAATTGTGGTGGTCACGCGCTTTAACTTCTCGCGCGACGACACCTTGGCCACCCGCATGTTGGCTTCTGAGCCTGGCAAGCCGTGAGCCGTTCTAAGTTTTACCAAATCAAGGGCTGTGCATGATGCGCGCTTTGGGACGTTGGTTGTTGCTGTTGGCTTTGGCCTGTGTGGCACTGCAGCTGTTTTTTGTTTTGCGCATCTTGGGCATGAACTGGATCGCACCCGAGTCCACCAGCTTTCAGCGTTCGCAGGCCTGGCAAATTCTCAAGCAGCAAGGTCAATTGCCGTGGCGACAAGAGGCCGTGGCGCTGAAAGCCATGTCTGCCAGTTTGCAACGCGCCGTGATCGCGTCGGAAGACGCGGCCTTCACCCAACACCACGGCATCTGGTGGCAGTCGCTTGAAAAAGCCTGGGAGAAAAACGCACGGGCCAAAGCGCAGGCTGAAAAACGTGCCCAGCGCCAACCCGATAAACCGGTGGACGTCAAAATCGTGGGCGGCTCCACCATCACCCAGCAGTTGGCGAAAAACCTGTTTTTGTCGGGTGAGCGCACGCTGCTGCGCAAGGGGCAAGAGATGGTGCTGGCCCTGACACTGGAGGCCTTGCTCAGCAAAGAGCGGATTTTGGAGATTTACCTCAACAACGTGGAGTGGGGCGAGGGCGTGTTCGGAGCCGAGGCGGCGGCGCAGCATTACTTTCGCAAAAGCGCCGCGCGCCTGAACGCTTGGGAGGCCGCGCGCTTGGCGGTCATGCTGCCGCGTCCGCGTTATTTTGAAAAACTGGCGCAATCGGCCTATTTGGCGCGGCGCGCAGAGACCATTGTGGCCCGCATGAACGACGTGGTGTTGCCATGAGCCTGAGCACCCCGGCCCCCGCCAGCATTCGCATCCTGGGCATCGACCCCGGCTTGCAAACCACGGGTTTCGGCGTGATCGAGATCACCGGCTCTCGCCTGCAGTACGTGGCCAGCGGCGTGATCGAAACCACACGCGGTGAGATGGGCAACCTGCCTTCGCGGCTGAAAATCATCTACGACGGCGTGCGGGAAATCACCGCGCGCTACCAACCCGATGTGGCCTCGGTCGAGATCGTGTTCGTCAACGTCAACCCGCAAGCGACTTTGCTCTTGGGCCAGGCGCGGGGTTGCGCGGTCACGGCCTTGGTGTCGTGCGACTTGCCTGTGGCCGAATACACCGCTTTGCAGATGAAGCAATCGGTCACCGGCCATGGCCGAGCGGCCAAATCGCAAATTCAGGAAATGGTCAAACGTTTGCTGCAGTTGCCCGTGCTGCCCCGGCAAGACGCGGCCGATGCTTTGGGCATGGCCATCACCCACGCGCATGCGAGCCCTTCCATGAACAAACTGGCCGCGCAAGGCGTGCTCAGCCGCAAAACCCACGGCATGTTCCGCAGCGGGCGCAGCCACTGACGGCCCGCGATCAGTTGGGGGTGTAGGCCAGGCGCACGTAAATCGGTGCAAAGGCCTCGGCCTGGGTGATCTCGATCAGGGTTTCCTTGGCCAGCTCCAGCAAGGCGATGAAGGTGACCACCAGCACCGGCACACCCAGACTCGGGTCGAACAGGTGCTCAAACTCCACAAATTTACGCCCTTGCAGGTGCTTGAGCACGATGCTCATGTGCTCGCGCACGCTGAGCTCCTCGCGGCTGATCTTGTGGTGCTGCACCAGGTTGGCGCGTTTGAGGATGTCGCGCCAGGCCGATTGCAGCTCGTCCATGCCCACATCGGGAAAGCGCGGTTGCAGGCTTTGCTCGATGAAGACCTGAGCCTGCAGAAAATCGCGGCCGTATTGCGGGATCACGTTCAGCTGCATGGAGGCCAGCTTCATCTGCTCGTATTCGAGCAGGCGGCGCACCAGTTCGGCACGCGGGTCTTCGGCCTCTTCTCCTTCCGGCGCTCTTTTGGGCGGCAACAGCATGCGCGACTTGATCTCGATCAGCATGGCCGCCATGAGCAGGTATTCGGCGGCCAGCTCCAGGTTGCGCTGGCGGATTTCTTCGACATAGCTCAGGTACTGGCGCGTCACGCCCGCCATGGGGATGTCGAGGATGTTGAAGTTCTGCTTGCGGATCAGGTACAGCAGCAAGTCCAGCGGGCCCTCGAAGGCCTCCAGAAACACCTCCAGCGCATCCGGTGGGATGTACAGGTCGCTGGGCATGGCAAACAGCGGCTCGCCATACAAACGCGCCAGCGCCACCTGGTCAACCACCACAGGCATGGCCGCGCTGGCCATGGCTTCGGGCAGCTGCAGGGGCTTGGGGGTGTCGGTGCTCACGGGGTGAGTTGGGCTTGAAAAATGGCGCTAGGAGCGTGCAGTGCTGACCCAGCGAAGCTCAGGCTTTCGTCTGGTACACGTAGGGCTTTTGCGCCACGCGGCCTTGCTTGAATTCGGCCTGGATGTCGCGGTCGATCGGCTTGTCCCACAGCAGGCCACGGCCTTGGCGCTGTTCGGCCTCGAGCTCGGGGCGCTGGGCTTTGAGCTGGTCAATGAACTGGCTGGTGTCAGAGCTGTAATCGGGGCGGCGGAAAAAGGACATGGCGGGCATTCTGTGCGGAGCAAAAACAAAGGGTTTTGGCAGCCCCTGAAGACCGCCAAAACCAGCATGATGCCATTTTAACGGGCCGGGTCTGCGCTCAGGCTGACGGCCAGGGCCAAGCTGCTGCTCAGGTCGGGCTGCAGGTGCTCTTTCAGGTGTTCCATGAGGCCGCTGCGCTGGGCCATGTCCAGAGGCTGGTGCATCAGGCCACACACCATCAGCGTGGTGTTCTTTTTGCGGCAGGTCTCGATCAGGTTCATCAGCGCGTCTGCGCCCGAAGAGTCGATGTAAATCACGTTTTTAAGGTCCAGCACCAGCGTGGGGGTGCTGATTTTGTCCTCGATGGCCTCGACCAGCTTGACGGCCCCGAAAAACAACGCACCGTACAGACGCCAGGCCTGCACCCGGTGCTCGAAACCGGCCAGACCGGGCTGCTCAATGCGGGTCACGCCTTCACAGCGTGAGAGGCTGGAGATGCGGTAAATGAAGGTGAGGCAGGCGGCGATCAGACCCACCTCGACCGCCACCGTCAGGTCAAACACCACGGTGAGGAAAAACACCGCCAGCAAGGTGATGCGGTAGGGCAGGCGGTACTGGCGTAAGTGCATGAATTCGCGCCATTCGCCCATGTTCCAGGCCACAAACATCAAGATCGCGGCCAGCGCCGCCAGCGGAATGTGCCCGGCCAGAGGCGCGGCCACCAGCACCACGGCCAGCAAGGTCAGGGCATGCACCATGCCCGAAATCGGGGTGGTGCCGCCGCTTTTGATGTTGGTCACGGTGCGGGCAATGGTGCCGGTGGCGGGCATGCCCCCAAAAAACGGTGTGACAAAGTTGGCCACGCCTTGGGCCATGAGCTCCTGGTTGGGGTTGTGGCGGTCGCCGATCATGCCGTCGGCAATGCGGGCGCACAGCAGCGATTCAATCGCCCCCAGCAGCGTCAAGGTCAAGGTGGGCATGAGCAAAAAGCGGGCACTGTCCCAGCTGAATTCGGGCCAGGTAAAACCGGGCATGGACGAGGGGATGCCGCCAAACTTGCTGCCAATCGTCTCGACGGGCAGGTTCAGCAGCCAAGTGACCAAGGTGGCAAAAATCAGCGCGATGATGGAGCCGGGCACCATGCTGGCCCAGCGGTAGCGGGTGTTCGTCAAGCGGCGGCTCATGCGCAGCCAGCCCACCACCAGAGACAAAGACGCTAGGGCCAGCAGCAAGGCGGCCAGATTGGCCGTGTGCAGGTTCTGCCACAGGGTGTTCAAGATGCCAAAGAAATCGGCTGGCATGGTGGCCACTTTCAGGCCCAGCAAGTCCTTGATTTGCGACAGCATGATCAGCACTGCAATGCCGTTGGTAAAACCAATCACCACCGCCACCGGGATGAAGCGGATCAGCGTGCCCAGTCGAAACAAACCCAACAAAAACAGCAGCACGCCCGACATGGCGGTGGCCAAAATCAGGTTGGCCAGGCCATAGCGCTCGACGATGCCGTAGACGATCACGATGAAGGCCCCGGCGGGACCGCCGATTTGCACCCGGCTGCCACCCAGTGCCGAGATCAAAAAGCCCGCAATGATGGCGGTGAACAGACCCGCCTCGGGTTTGAGGCCCGACGCAATGGCAAAGGCCATGGCCAGGGGCAGAGCCACCACACCCACAGTGAGGCCTGCGCCCACGTCTTGGGAGAAGCGTTCACGGTTGTAGCCGTGCAAACAGTCCAACAATTTGGGCCGGAAAAAAGGCGTGGCCTGCATCCAGTTCATGGGTGTTTTGTGATTTTTTATCGAAAATTATGCGGCACGCCAGCGCAGGTCGGCCAACAAGGGGCGCAGGCACAGCACCCATAGCAGCGCAGCCAAAGGGACGGTGGTGATGTAACCCCAGTATTTGAACCCCAGCGCTCCCATCAGACCCCCCAGAAAAAAGCCAAACACCAGAGCCAGATGTGCCCGAAGGCGCTGTCGGTTGGCGCGCACCGGGGTACCGGGATGGCTTCGGTTCATGTACAAAAGCTTGCCCAGCTCGATGCCCAAGTCGGTCACCAGCCCGGTGATGTGGGTGGTGCGAATTTCGGCCTTGGAGATTTTGGTGATGACAGCGTTTTGCAGGCCCATGATGAAGCACAGCAAGACCACCGTGACCGGCACAAACAGCTGTGACCAAGCCGCAATGGCCGCGCCAAACAGCCCGAACACCAGCAAGGCCCCGGATTCGAGCAGGAGTGGCAGGCTGTAGCTGCTGCGCAGTTGCTGGCGCAGGCCCCAGTTGACCAGCACGGCGGTGCACATGGCCCCGGCCACAAAGGCCCCCAAGCAAACGATGCCCGCCAGCGCCAGGGTGATGTTGCCCAGCACCAGGTCATCGGCCACCGATGACACGATGCCGGTCATGTGCGAGGTGTAACTGCCCACCGCCAAAAAGCCGCCGGCGTTGGTGGCCCCGGCCACAAAGGTCAGCACCAAGCCCAGCCGCAGATTGGCCTCAGGGCTTCGCTGCACATCGGTCCATCCGCGGATCAGAGGGAACATGTGCAGCGTGCTCTAGTTCTGGCGATTCAGTGTATCCGCATGCCGGGCTTGGCACCCGGCCAAGGATGCAGCACATAAATGCCCGCGTCCGCCTTCTCGTCGCCGTGGCTGGCGGCCAGCACCATGCCTTCACTCACACCAAACTTCATCTTGCGCGGAGCCAGATTGGCCACCATCACGGTGAGTTGGCCGATCAGGTCTTCGGGTTTGTACATGCTGGCGATGCCGCTGAACACATTGCGCATGCGGCCTTCACCGACATCCAGCGTCAGGCGCAGCAGCTTGACCGAGCCTTCTACCGGTTCGCAGTTCACGATCTGGGCGATGCGCAAATCGACCTTGGCGAAGTCGTCGATGCTGATGGTGGGGGCGATCTCTTCGCCGCCGGGGATGACTTTTTCTTCGACCACCGCTGGCGGCTCAAACAGGGCTTCGAGTTGCTCGGGCGTGACGCGCTGCATCAGGTGCTGGTAAGTGCCAATTTTGTGTCCATTGAAAGCAAAATCATTGGCGTTTGTGAATTTCATCTCCGGAATATTCAAAAATGCTTCTACAGATTTGGCCAGCGAAGGCAGTATGGGTTTGAGGTAGAGGCTGAGCCATCTGAAAGCAACAATGCAGGTGCTGCAAACTTCTTGAAGTTGAGCGTCCTCACCTTGAATCTTGGCGAGATCCCATGGCTTATTAGCGTCCACATAGGTGTTCACCATGTCGGTCAGCAGCATGATTTCTCGAGTGGCCTTCCCGAATTCACGCGCTTCATATAGCGAAGCAATATCGTTTTTCTTGGCAGCCAACTGCTGAACTAAATTGATGCCAGTGGACGTGCGAATATGAAGCTCACCACCAAAACGCTTGGCAATGAAGCCGGCCGAGCGCGAGGCGATGTTGATGAACTTGCCAATCAGGTCAGAGTTCACCCGCGCCATGAAGTCTTCGGCGTTGAAGTCGATGTCCTCGTTGCGGGCCGAGAGTTTGGCCGCCAGGTAGTAACGCAGCCACTCGGGGTTCATGCCCAGGCTGAGGTATTTGAGCGGGTCCAGGCCCGTGCCCCGGCTCTTGCTCATCTTCTCGCCATTGTTCACCGTCAAAAAGCCGTGCACATTCACCTTGTTCGGTGTCTTGCGGCCACTGAAATGCAGCATGGCGGGCCAGAACAGGGTGTGGAAGGTGACGATGTCTTTGCCGATGAAGTGGATCTGCTCCAGATTCGGGTTGGCCATGTAGGCGGCGTAATCTTCGCCGCGCTTGTCCAGCAGATTCTTGAGCGAGGCCAAGTAGCCTACAGGCGCGTCCAGCCACACATAAAAGTACTTGCCCGGTGCGTCGGGAATTTCGATGCCGAAATAAGGCGCGTCACGCGAGATGTCCCAGTCGCCCAAGCCTTCGCTGGTCGTGCCGTCGGGGTTGGTGCGCACAGAAAACCACTCTTTGACCTTGTTGGCCACTTCCGGTTGCAGCTTGCCGTCTTGCGTCCAGTTGCTCAAAAACTCGACGCAGCGCGGGTCGGACAATTTGAAGAAAAAATGCTCCGAAGTTTTCAGCTCAGGCTTGGCACCTGAGAGGGCCGAGAAGGGGTTGATCAGGTCGGTCGGGGCATAGACCGCGCCACACACTTCGCAGTTGTCGCCGTACTGGTCTTTGGCGTGGCACTTGGGGCACTCGCCTTTGATGAAGCGGTCGGGCAAGAACATGTTCTTTTCGGGGTCAAAGAATTGTTCGACCGAGCGCACTTCGATCAGCGAGCCGCCGTCGTCTAAGGGGATGTCTCGCAGGTCGCGGTAAATCTGGCGGGCCAGCTCGTGGTTTTCGGGCGCGTCGGTGCTGTGCCAGTTGTCAAATGCGATGTGAAAACCGTCCAGATAGGGCTTGCGGCCCGCCGCGATGTCGGCCACAAACTGCTGGGGCGTCTTGCCCGCTTTTTCGGCCGCGATCATGATCGGCGCGCCATGCGTGTCGTCAGCGCCCACAAAGTTGACTTGGCTGCCCTGCATGCGCTGGAAACGGACCCAAATGTCGGCCTGGATGTATTCCATGATGTGGCCGATGTGGAAATTGCCGTTGGCATAAGGCAAGGCGGTGGTGACAAAGAGTTGGCGGGGCGCTTCTTGAAGACCGTTATGGGCAGACATGGTGGGGCAGTTTGTAGGGGAATCGTTGATTTTAGGGTGTATGGGCTGGCTTGTCGGTAAACTTCGGCCCATTCTAGAAAGAGACCATGGCGACCACAGAACAACTCCTGCAAGCATTGCAAACCGTCATTGACCCGAACACGGGCAAAGATTTCGTTTCCACCAAAGTCCTGAAAAACCTGCAAGTCGAAGGCTCTGATGTGTCGTTTGACGTGGAGCTGGGTTACCCCGCCAAGAGCCAAATTCCGGGCATTCGACAAGCACTGATTGCGGCTGCCAAAGGCGTGGCAGGCGTGGCCAACGTGTCGGCCAACGTCACCAGCAAGATCACGGCCCACTCTGCCCAGCGCGGCGTGGCCCTTTTGCCGCAGGTCAAAAACATCGTGGCCGTGGCCTCGGGCAAGGGCGGCGTGGGCAAGAGCACCACCGCCGTGAACCTGGCGCTGGCGCTGGCCGCCGAGGGGGCCAAGGTGGGCCTGCTGGACGCTGACATTTACGGCCCGAGCCAGCCCATGATGATGGGCATCGAAGGCCGTCCCGAAAGCGAAGACGGCCAGACCATGGAGCCCATGGAGAACTACGGGGTGCAGGTCATGTCGATTGGTTTCCTGGTAAATCAGGACGAAGCCATGATCTGGCGCGGCCCCATGGCCACCCAGGCGCTGGAGCAACTGCTGCGACAGACCAACTGGAAAGAGCTGGATTATTTGATCGTGGACATGCCACCCGGCACGGGCGACATCCAGCTGACGCTGTCCCAGCGCGTGCCCATGACGGGCGCAGTCATCGTGACCACCCCGCAAGACATTGCCCTCTTGGACGCCAAAAAAGGCGTGAAGATGTTCGAAAAAGTTGGCGTGCCGATTTTGGGTTTGGTCGAGAACATGGCGGTGCACGTGTGCACCAACTGCGGCCATGTGGAGCACATTTTTGGCGCTGACGGCGGCAAAAAAATGGCCGCTGAATACGGCATGGACTACTTGGGTGCACTGCCCCTGGACATGCAGATTCGCTTGCAGGCCGACAGCGGCAAGCCCACCGTGGTGTACGACCCCGACGGCGAAGTGGCCCAGATCTACAAGGCTGTGGCACGCCAGGTGGCGGTCAAGATCGCGGCCAAGGCCAAGGACTTTTCGAGCAAGTTCCCGACCATCAAGGTCAGCAAAGACACCTGACCAACACGGTAGGCCCGCCCTGGCCATCAGCCGTGCGGTCCGGTGTCCTTGGGTTTGTTGGAATATCTATCGTAAAGAGCTCATAAGTATTCGTTGTTATCATGCGTCCAGTATCAAAGGCGTCATGTGAAACACCTACTTTTACCCATTTTCTGGATTCGGCAAGCGCTTCAGCGCTGGCCCCTGTTGTGGCTGGGCCTGCTGTTGGCGGGCATTTGCCTGTGGGTGGTGCTCTACACCTACCAAGCCAGCGAGCGGATGGTTCGGCAATACGCCACTGAGAGTGCGCAGGCCCATGCCGTCAGCCTGACGCAATTTCGCAATTTCTACACCGATGAAATCGTGCCCCGCGCCATGGAGGCGGGGGTGCATGTCACGCACGATTACAAAAATCGGAAAAACGCGCTGCCTTTGCCCGCCACGTTGACGCTGGATTTGGGGCATTACCTGTCCAAGGTCGACGGGGGTACCCAGGTGCGGCTTTACAGCGAAAAGCCCTTCCCTTGGCGTGTGCAAGAGCGTCAACTGGATGATTTTCAACGCCAGGCTTTGCAACACCTGAAACAAAACCCAGATGTGCCGTATGTACGCGAGGAGATCCTCAATGGCGAGCGGGTGCTGCGGTATGCCCAGGCCGATCGGATGACGCTGCGTTGCGTGGCTTGCCACAACAGTTACCCCAGCTCACCCCGAACCGACTGGAAAACCGGTGATGTGCGCGGAGCCCTGGAAGTGGTGCTGCCCGTCTCGCAGTGGCAGATCACCAGCACCAGCATCCTCAACCGCACCTTTGTGGTCCTTTTGGCGGTGCTCTTTTTGGGCCTGCTGCTGGTGTGGTTGACGGTGCGGCGATTCCGCCAAGCCCTGCTCACATCGCGCAAATTGTCGACCGAGCGGCGTGCGGCAATCGAGCAGCTGAGCGAAGAAATCGCTGAGCGCAAACAAATTGAGCGGCAAATGCGCTTGAGCGAAAGCAAGCTGCAAAGCATTTTCAAATCGGTACCCGAGGCCATTGTGGTGGCCGATGCACAGGGCCAGATCGTCCAGTGCAACGCCGCCACGGAGGCGATCTTTGGTTACACCACACAGGAGCTCCAGGGGCAGAAGGTGGACAAGCTGATGGGTCCAGACGATGCGCATCGGCATGACAACTACATGCAGTGGTTTCACAGCACGGGCGAAAAGAAGACCATCAACCAGCCGCGCGTGCTCCATGGTCGTCGCAAGGATGGACAACTCTTTTCACTGAGGTTGACGGTCAGCGAGATGCGGGTGGACGATGAAGTGCATTTTGTGGGTGTGATGC
>JBIKQY010000227.1:0-4737 GCA_044349465.1 Limnohabitans sp.
AAGACCTGCCAATACGCCAATGCTTTGAAGAGCTTGGGCATCAAAAAAGGTGACCGCGTGGTCATCTACATCTCCATGTCCATCGACGGCGTGGCCGCGATGCAAGCCTGCGCCCGCATCGGTGCGACGCACTCGGTGGTGTTCGGTGGTTTCTCGGCCCAGTCGCTGCGCGACCGCATCGAAGACACCGGCGCTGTGGCCGTGATCACCGCCGACAACCAAGTGCGCGGCGGCAAGTTGCTGCCCTTGAAGTCCATTGTGGATGACGCCATTAACCTGGGCGGTTGTGGCTCCATCAAGAATGTTTTGGTCGTCAAGCGCTCGGGCGCTGACATCGCCATGACCGCTGGTCGCGACCTGTGGATGGCCGAGCTGGCTGACCAGCAAGCCACCTCCTGCGAGCCAGAGTGGGTCGGTGCCGAGCACCCCTTGTTCTTGCTCTACACCTCCGGCTCCACCGGAAAACCCAAAGGCGTGCAACACAGCACCGGTGGCTATTTGTTGCATGCAGCCCTGACCACCAAGTGGACCTTCGACTTGAAGGCAGACGACGTGTTCTGGTGCACCGCTGACATCGGCTGGGTCACAGGCCACACCTACATCACCTATGGCCCCTTGGCTTTGGGCGGCACAGAAATCGTGTTCGAGGGTGTGCCCACTTACCCTGACGCGGGCCGTTTCTGGAAGATGATCCAAGACCACAAGGTCTCGATTTTCTACACCGCGCCCACCGCCATTCGCTCACTCATCAAGGCCGCTGAAGCCAACGACGCTGTGCACCCCAAGAGCTACGACCTGAGTAGCCTGCGTTTGCTGGGCTCGGTCGGCGAGCCGATCAACCCAGCCGCTTGGGAGTGGTACCACAAGCATGTGGGTGGCGGCAATTGCCCCATCGTCGACACCTTCTGGCAGACAGAAACCGGTGGCCACATGATCACGCCTTTGCCTGGTGCCACGCCCATGGTGCCCGGTTCGTGCACCTTGCCGTTCCCCGGCATCCAGGCCGCCATCGTGGACGAGACCGGCAAAGACATGCCCAACGGTCAAGGCGGCATTTTGGTGGTCAAGCGCCCATGGCCTTCCATGATCCGCACCATCTGGGGCGACCCTGAGCGCTTCAAGAAGAGCTATTACCCTGAAGACTTCAGGGGCAAGTACTACTTGGCCGGCGACGGCTCGATCCGTGACGAGAAAACCGGTTACTTCACCATCACCGGCCGCATCGACGACGTGCTCAACGTCTCCGGACACCGCATGGGCACTATGGAAATCGAATCGGCCTTGGTCAGCTGCACCGAGCTGGTGGCCGAAGCCGCCGTGGTGGGCCGCCCTGATGAGACCACCGGTGAGGCGATTTGCGCCTTCGTGGTGCTCAAGCGTTCGCTGCCCAACACCGACGAAGGCAAGGCGATTGCCAAGCAGTTGCGCGACCACATCGCCAAAGAAATTGGCCCAATCGCCAAGCCCAAAGACATCCGTTTTGGCGAAAACCTGCCCAAGACACGTTCCGGCAAGATCATGCGTCGCCTGCTGCGCTCATTGGCCAAGGGCGAAGAGATCACGCAGGACATTTCTACCTTGGAGAACCCCGCCATCTTGGGGCAGCTCGGTCAGGCTTATTGATCCCTCTGTCATGCCGGACTGGATCCGGCATCCATGCAAAACGGCAGCCTAGGCTGCCGTTTTTTTGCCTGCATCCTGTCGTCTCATGAACAGGATGCGTGGTGCCTTGGCAGTATCAGGTTTTCATGGCCAGGCCCAAACGCTCGATGGTCGCTTTTTCGGACTGGAACATATTGCGAATGAACTGGGTGTATTCCTCGGTGCCCATGTAGATGACCGATTGGTCGTATTTGTCGAAGCTGGCCATCACGGCGGGGTCTTGCAGCGTGCTTCTGAAGGCGTCGTGCAGGCGTTTGACCACGGCCGGGTCCATGCCTTTGGGGCCGCCAATGCCGAAGGGCGAATCGGAGACGGTGTCGAAGCCCAACTCGTTGAGTGTGGGCACGTTGGGCCAGCGCTTGGTGCGTTTGCTTCCGTAGGTGGCCAGCAGGCGCATGGTGCCCGCCTCGACCTGTGGGGCCCAGCCGGTGGCGTCGCTGTGTGACATGACATGGCCGCCCAACACCGCTTGAACGCCATCGGCGCTGCCTTTGAAGGGAATGTGGGTGACGTCGATCTTGGCTTTGCTGGCGAATTCGGCAAAGGCCAGGTGTGGCGTGGTGCCGTTGCCCGTCGACCCATAGGTGAACTTACCCGGGTTGGCTTTGGCAAAAGCCACGAGGTCTGCAATCGACTTGATGGGCGAGTCGGCCCGCACCACCACGCCAAAGGTGTAACCGGTCAGGCAGGCGATGTAGGTGAAGTCTTTGAGCGGGTCGAACTGCATTTTTTGCATGTGCGGCAAACGCGCCACGCCAATGGTGATTTGCGACAGCGTATAGCCGTCGGGCTGGGCACGCACCAGCTCATTGGGGCCGAGCATGCCGCTGGCACCGGGTTTGTTCTCGATGACCACTTGAACGCCCAGCGCTTTGGTGGCGCTCTCGGCCAAAGCGCGCATGACGGCATCGGTGGAGCCGCCCGCAGGCCAGGGGCAAATCAGTTTGATGGGCTTGGCCGGAAAGGCCTGGGCTTGGGCCAAGCTGGGGAAGGCCACCGTGACAGCGGCGGCTGCGGATGCTTGAACAAAAGTGCGACGGCTGGTGCCTGGGGTGTTCACAAAGGTCTCCTGTTGGAATGGGTGTAAGCATTGCAATGGAAGCCGCGTGAACTGGCAAGAGGGCAAACCTGAGCCGCTGCCCGGGCGTGGTCGCTTTCGCGACTGAGACTCAGTCGCCCTGCACCACGCCTTCGCGCCGGGGATCGGCGCCGCCAAACCACCCTTTGGGTGTGCGCTCAATCGCCTGCAGGCCGCTGGTCATCTCCATTTCGCGCACCTCGTGGCCGCGCGCTTTCAGGGCGTCCACGGTGCTGCGATCAAAACGCTGGGCTTCCAAAAAAGTGGGGCCACCCAGCGTGCCGAAGTTGGGCAGGTCAATCGCGTGCTGCGCGTTCAGGCCCCAGTGCAGCGCGCCCGTGAGCAGTTTGGCCGTGTAGTGGATGATGGCTGCGCCCCCGGGGCTGCCGCCGCTCATGAGCAACTGGCCTGTGGCCTTGTCAAACACCAGCGTGGGCGACATGGACGAGCGTGGGCGTTTGCCGGGCTCGACCCGGTTGGCAATCGGGCGGCCCTGCGCGTCGGCAGGGGCCAGGCTGAAATCGGTCAACTCGTTGTTGAGCAAAAAGCCGCCGGGGCGAGTCGGGTCGGTAGTGACCATGCGGCGTGAGCCGAATGCGGCTTCGATGGTGGTGGTCATGGCCACGCCGCGGCCTTGTGCATCGACCACGCTGATGTGACTGGTGCCGTATTCGATTTGTGTGGGCATGGGGGCAAAGCTGGTGGTTTGGCCTCCGGGCTGGCCTGCGGGGGCCGCTTTCATGGCTTGGCTGCCAATCAGCTGGCTGCGTTCGCGCAAGTAGCCGGGTGCCAGCAGGCTGGGCCAGTCGCCAGCGGGGGCGCTTACAAATTCAGGGTCGGCCACGAACTGCGCCCGATCGGCAAAGGCCAAGCGAGAGGCCTCTGTGTAACGGTGCAAAAAGTCGGGTGAGGGCAGGCCGCCTGCCAGCTCGGGGCCTTGGGCTGTGGTGTGGCCCAGCATGCCCAAAATTTGGCCGATGGCGATTTGCCCCGATGACGGTGGCGGAAAGCCGCAGATGCGGTAGGCCCGCGAGGAAGCTGTGTGGTCAAAACACAGGGCTTCGCGCATTCGTGGCTGGTAGTTGGCCAGGTCTTGCAGGCTGAGGGTGCCGGGGCGGGGTGCTTGGGCCGTGCGTGCCACCATGGCCTGGGCCACCGGCCCTTCGTGCAAGGCTCGGCTGCCCTCTGCGGCAATGCGTCGCAATACATGGCCATATTCGGGGTTGCGCAGCACATGGCCTACGGGCCAGGCTTGGCCATCGATTTGGTAGAAAAAGCGCAGCGCCAGCGGGTCTTTTTTGAGCAGCGCATCGGCTTGCAGCAAGCTGTGCAAACGGGGGCTGACCCGAAAGCCTTGCTCGGCCAGGGTGATGGCGGGTGCCATCAACTGCGCCCAAGGCAGGCGGCCGTGCTGGCGGTGCGCCGCCTCCAGCATGCGCACCACGCCAGGCACACCCACCGAATGGCCGCTTTGCACGGCATCCGCGAACGGCAGCGGCTTGCCTTGGTCTAGAAACATGTCGCCGCGTGCGCCAGCGGGGGCGGTTTCGCGCCCGTCGTGCGCCGAGACTTTTTGGCCATCAAAGTGCAGCAAAAACGCGCCGCCGCCAATGCCGCTCGACTGCGGCTCCACCAGACCCAGCACCATTTGCACCGCAATGGCGGCATCGAGTGCCGAGCCGCCTGCGCGAAGCACTTGGTGCCCCGCATCGGTGGCCAAGGGATTGGCTGCAGCCACGGCTTGGCGTGTGAAGGCCCAGCCTGGTTTGGTGTTGTTGCCGCTGGCCGCTTCGGGTTGCATGGCCTGATCGGGCACGCTGTAACGCAGGGCGTTGGCGGGGGGCTGGGTGGTGCAGGCGCTCAAAAGCGCCAGCAAGATCAGGCTCAAAGGCAAAGGTGTTTTCATGTGTTCCCTCTTTGGTGGACAACCGCATTCGCCCGCTCGATGGTGGCGATGGAACCTTTGAATTTATTCCATATTCCTTTTAAGGTTTCAA
>JBIKQY010000228.1:0-4734 GCA_044349465.1 Limnohabitans sp.
CTCGGTCATCGTGATCCAGCGCCCGGGTTCGACGGAGCGGGCCAATTGGCCCGTGCTCAGCAGGTTTGTTTTACCGCACGTGGGGGCTGCTTTGGCTGCGCTGCTTGCGGCAGGTGCGGTCGCGGTAGCTGGTGGGGTCGTGTTGGCGCAGCCCATCAAAACGGTGGCGGTCAGGCAGACCAGGGCGCTTGCGGCGCGGTTGAGGGTGATCATGTTCGTCTCCTTTTGACTACGTGTGAAGCCCCAACGGATGGCACAGCTTGTGCCAAGGCAGCGGGGGCAAGGCGCTGCCTAGGTTGAAAAATCAGGGCCAAGGTCTTCTGCTTTGACTGGCCAGCTCAGGCGATGCCGTGGCTTGACCTTGGCGGGATTAGCCCAACAAGGCATTCAGAAAAATACGCGGCATCTTCAGCAAGCTGGGCCGGTGTTGAAACGACACCAGCAACTTGCCCAAAATGGCCCCTTTGCGGTTGGTGATGAACCATGGCGGGCGGGGCAACAAGGTGAACGACAAGCTCAGCAGGTTGCGCGGGAAGGGGCGAAACGGGGCTTCGACCACAGCGCGTTCGGTCTTGTCGAACAGCATCGTGTTGTGCACCACGCCGATGCCGCTTTGCACATCGTCCAGCGTGTGCCCCGGAAACGCGCCCCAGGGGGACTGCGCCGACAAAAAGCCCAGGCCCGTCCAGGCGTTGATGGCGATGGTGCCGTAGCGCAGATCGGCCAGGATGGCTTCAAAGCGCGGGCGTCCGATCTGGGCGATGGTGCTGGGGTGGATCACGATGTTGGCCCCCAAGGTACCGTACAACTGGCTGTTGGCCAATGCGATCGCAGCGACCAAATAGGCCTCGGCATCTTGCCCGCCCAGTTCCACCACGTTGAGCGCAGGCGCAAACACCTCGGTGTTGCGTGCTTTGGCGTTGCCCAGGTCCAGCGTGGACATGACCAAATTCTGAGAGCCGGGGCGCTCGATGGTTTTGAAAGTCGGGTTGTTGGTGCAGAACTCGGCTAGGCGCTCGGGTGCGCCGGGGTAATACAGGCCACGAGGGAAAGCGTTTTGGATCACGCCTTCGAGTGCCTGCACAAAGGCAGATTTTTGCGCCCAATCTTTGGGCAGCACCAGCACCTGGCACGCCACGCAGTTGAAGCCCGAGTTGTGCAGTTTTTGTGAGGCGACCTGTTCGGCCTGAAACCGGATGTCGGCCGCCGACCAAGGGCCGGGCACCACAATGGTCGGGCACACCGCGCCCAGCTCCGAGGTGATCTGCCGGGTGTTGATGGGCGTGTTGGCGGCCTTGTTGGCGCGGCCCTGCTCACCGGGGCCCCAGACGATGGCGTC
Source organism: Limnohabitans sp. (assembly GCA_044349465.1). Taxonomy (GTDB): domain Bacteria; phylum Pseudomonadota; class Gammaproteobacteria; order Burkholderiales; family Burkholderiaceae_C; genus Limnohabitans_A. The sequence goes on from JBIKQY010000228.1 coordinate 1,340, forward strand.
GTGTGATGCCCCAGCACCCGTGATGTGCAGCGTCTCCACCAGCGGGTGATTGCACAGGTATTGCCCCACATCGGTGCCGCCGCGCACGATGCGCACAAAGCCCCGGTTGATCAGCGGTTTGAGCGCGGCATTCAAGAACTCGATCAGGTAATCGTTGACCGGGTTCATCTTCAGCATCGCCACTTCGTTTTCGGCAAACAGCTTGTGGAATACATCGAGTGGCGCAATGGCCGCGATGTTGCCAGCGCCCAGCACCAGCCCCAATTTGCCGGTTTTGTGTTGCGGGCTGGCGCTGTCGTAAATGGCGGCTGTGTGCTCGGCCAAATTGGCGCGGGTCACGCCCGGCTGCATCCACACATCGAGCTTGACACCGCTCAGCAGCAAATGGTCCCACAAGGAATGCGGCAACACGCGTGCGGCCAGTTGGCCGTTGGGCAGCTCGCGCAGGGGCAGGCCGCTCAGGTGCTGCTTGCCTTGCACCTTGGACAGCGTGGCCATCATCTGGTTGCAGTAGCCCATGACGGTGTAAGGCCCCGAAAGCCATTCCTCGCCTTCTAGCGGCGAGCCAGCCGGAATGCCTTTTTGGCGCGAAGCTTTCTCGGCCCAGGCCTGCGCCACGGGCAGCAGGGCGTCCTTGATCTCGTTCAGGATGGCGATGCGCTCGGCCACCGAGGTTTGCACCCAGCGGCTGCGGTGGTCCGCCAGGGTTTGCAGGTCGCGGTCCAGGCTGGCTTGGCACTCGGTCAGGGTGGGCAGGTGTGGTGATGACATGGAGGACTCCGGGTTCAGGTGATGTCGCGCAATTCGCGGCGCAAAATTTTGCCGACTGTGGACTTGGGCAGTGCGTCGACAAAGGCCACCAATTTGGGCACTTTGTAAGCGGTCAAGCCGGCGCGGCAGTGGGCCACGAGTGCCTCGCTGGTGAGGCTGGCACCTGGTGCGCGGACCACAAACAGCTTCAGGGCTTCCCCTGTTTTTTCGTCGGGAACGCCCACGCAGGCGCATTCGGCCACGCCGGGGCAGCCGGTGGCCACGGCCTCGATTTCGTTGGGGAACACATTGAAGCCCGAGACGATGACCATGTCCTTCTTGCGGTCCACGATGCGCAAAAACCCCTCTGGGGTGATCACCCCCACATCGCCCGTGCGGAAGTAGCCGTCGGGCGTGAAGGCGGCCGCGTTGGCCTCGGGCTGGTTCCAGTAACCCTGCATGACCTGCGGGCCTTTGACACAGACTTCGCCCGATTCACCCAGCGCCACCTCTTGGCCCGATTCGTCCAACAGTTTCACGTCCGTGTCCGGCAAGGGCAGGCCTGTGGTGCCGCTGAAATCCTGAATGCTGGCGGGGTTGAACGACACGACCGGGCTGGTCTCGGAGAGGCCATAGCCTTCGCGAATGAACGTTCCGGTGATGGCCTTCCAGCGGTCTGAGGTGGGCCCCAGCACTGCCGCACCACCACCGCCGGACAGGCGCAAGTTAGAGAAGTCCACCTCGCCAATGCGGGGGTGCATGCTCAGGCCCGCGTACAAAGTGTTCACGCCCATGAAGACGCTGGGCCTTGATTGCTTGAGCACTTCGACAAAACCGTCCATGTCGCGTGGGTTGGCCACCAGCCAGTTTTTGGCCCCCACGGTGAAGTAGGTCAGGAAGTTCACCATCAAAGCGAAGATGTGGTACATCGGAATGGCTGTGACCACCACCTCCTGGCCGGGTCGCACGGCCGAGGGCACGATGGCCTTGTACTGCGCCACGTTGGCCACCAAGTTGCGGTGCGTGAGCGCCGCGCCTTTGGAGAGACCCGTGGTGCCTCCGGTGTATTGCAAAAACAGCAGGTCCTGACCCGTCAAGCTCACGGTGGTGCGTTGCAGGCTGGCGCCTTGGGCGAGGGCGTCGGCCAGCGAAGTGGTGTGTGTCAAACGCGCATCTACGGCCGGTGACGGCAGCGCCGCTGGGGTGCCGTCGCCTGGGGACACGGTGACCACGTTGCGGATGTCGGTCGCGGCCATGGCTTCGGCCAGGGTAGGCGTGGCCCCGGTGAAGATGATGATGGTTTCGCTGCCCGAGTCCTTGAGCTGGTGGGCCAGCTCACGCGGGGTGTAGAGGGGGTTCACATTGACTTGCACCGCCCCAGCCCGCGCAATGCCCAAAAACACAATGGGGAAGGCGATGAAGTTGGGCACCATGACCGCGATGCGATCGCCTTTTTTGACGCCCAGGTGCTGTTGCAGCCAAGCCGCGAAGGCGGCCGATTGGCGGTCCACATCGGCATAACTCAGGGTCTGGCCAAAGGCGCAGAAAGCGGGCTGGTTGGCGTATTGCGCCATGGCCTCTTCCATCATGTGCACCACCGAGGGGTAAGCGTTGGCGTTGATGGCAGCGGGGATGTTGTTGGCGGCGTAGGTGGTCAGCCAGGGTTTTGTGCTCATGGTTTTTTCGATGTCAATCTTTGAAAAACGAGGCGCAGGGCCGCTTGGCCCGGCGTGTGTGGCTTTGGGGTTTTGCTCAGGCTTGGCGAATCAGGTCGGCTGCTTTTTCACCAATCATGATGGTGGGCGCGTTGGTGTTGCCGCTGGACACGGTGGGCATGATGGACGCGTCCACCACGCGCAGGCCTTGCAGGCCGTGCACACGCAGCTGGGCATCGACCACGGCCAGCGGGTCACTGGCTGGGCCCATCTTGCAGGTGCCCACCGGGTGGTATTGCGTGTCGGCGCGGCGTCGGATGTCGGCCGCAATGGCGGCCTTGTCGTTCTTGTCCACCGGGTAAAGCATCTTGCCGCGAATGCTGTCAAAGGGCTTGGACTCGATGATGGCTTGTTGTATCTGCACCCCTTTGACCAGCAGGTCGAGGTCGCGCTCATCACCCAAAAAGTTGGGGTCGATGGCCGGGGCTTGGCGCACGTCCGGGCTGTTCAGTGTCACGGTGCCTCGGCTGTGCGGGCGGATCACGTCGACGTGGCAAGAAAAGCCGTGGCCCAAGTGCATCTTGCGGCTGTGGTCGTCCACGATGCCGATCACAAACACCAGCTGCAAATCGGGCGCTTGCACCTCGGGCGAGGACCGGAAAAAAGCCCCCGACTCGGCAAAGGTGCTGGTCACCAGGCCGGTGCGTTTTTTCTTCCACTCGCCAATGGCCTTTGTGACCTTGACGGTGCCCGTGGCCGACACGCCAAAGGTCTCGGAGTTGCTGGGCGCACGCCAAGTCTGCACATGGTCGATGTGGTCGTGCAGGTTTTTGCCCACGCCTTCGAGCGCATGCACCACCGCAATGCCGTGGCGCTGCAGCTCGGCCGCTGGCCCCACGCCCGAGGCCATGAGCAGTTGCGGCGAGCCAAAGGCCCCGGCCGACACAATCACTTCGCGCCGTGCGCGCAATTCGCTCACCTGGCCGCCCT
>JBIKQY010000229.1:0-4732 GCA_044349465.1 Limnohabitans sp.
CGACCATGTGATTTTTGTGGGCGAGGTGGAGCGCTGCGGTTTCAGCGACGGCTCTGCCCCACTCGTTTACCAGGGCGGGCAGTTCAGTACGACGGCACCTCTGAACAAGCCGCTGCCATGACCACCGAGCCAGGCTTTGTCAACGACTACCTGGCCTACCTGCTGGCTCGCGCCAGCCATTTGATTTCGAGCGAATTCCACGCCGTGGTCGAGGCCAGCGGCCTGAGTCTTTTGGAATGGCGCGTCATGGCCAGCCTGTCGGGCAAAGACAGTTTGAGCATCAACGAACTCGCCAGCATCGTGCTGGCCAAACAACCCACCGTGACCAAGCTGGTGGGCCGCATGCAAGACGCCGGGTGGGTCAAGCGCTGCGACGCCGCACACGACAAACGGCAAAGCCTAGTCAGCCTCACGGCCGCAGGCCGGCGCAAAGTGCAACCCCTGCTGAAGCAAGCCAAAGCCCACGAGGCGCAGGTGGTGTCAGCTTTGGGGTCGGAGCCGGCGCATCAGCTCAAACTCATGCTGGAGAGCTTGATTGCGGCGCATAGCCGTGCTGTGGATAGCTGAGTCGCTTTCGGGGTTTTGAGTTTGTAGTTTGGAAGCGGCTCTTTGCTACCGACCTCCGGAATGTTATCTTTTGATTTATATTAATCGACCTCAGACTCATGTCGCTAAGACGCTCTTTTTGACTCAGGACACTTTGCTGATTTCAATCATTGAGTTCGAAAGTCAGACTTGCCAAATTAATCCAATGGATTAGAATGAAATCTATGCTCACCATCGCAGAGCTGCCCGAATACATACGTCGTGCTGAGAAACTGATGAATGCTTCTGAGCGTTTGGACATCATCAACTACTTGGCGGCGCATCCGAAAGCGGGTGACTTGATGGAAGGCACTGGCGGCATTCGCAAACTGCGTTGGGGCAGAGGCGCACAAGGCAAGTCCGGCGGTGTGCGCGTGATCTATTACTTGCACAGCGAGCTCATGCCGCTTTACCTGCTGACCCTTTTTGCAAAAAACGAACGCGCCAATATCAGCAAGGCACAACGCCATGAGTTGTCCGAGGTTGTCGATTTACTGGTGCAAATTTGGTTTGAGTCCTGAAAGGAAACACACATGACCAATGCATTCAAGAGCATCAAACAAGGCTTGACTGAGGCCCTTGCACATGCCAAGACCAAAGACACAGAAGCCACTGGCGTGAAGCTGTACCAGCCTCATGCCGTCAATGTATCGGACCTGCGACAGCGGCTGAGCCTGACACAAGAACAGTTTGCTGCTCGCTTTGGTTTTTCAGTCGCCACACTGCGTCACTGGGAGCGAGGCGACCGCTCACCCAGCGGCGCATCGTTGGTCTTACTCAACGTGATTGATCGCAATCCAACAGCAGTGTTGCAAGCATTGCAATAAAACAATCAGAACAATTCTTCAGCCAGTCGGCGGTGCAAATAAGCGACACCGGCGCACTACGCAAGTCGCGAACCTGTTCAGTCCGGCACAACCGCCGTGACTTCGATCTCAACTTGGGCCCGGTCTTCCACCAAATCGGCCACTTGCACCAACGTCATGGCGGGGTAGTTTTTGCCAATGACTTCCTGGTAGACCTTACCCAGCTCTCTGCCGCGTGCCAGGTATTCCTTTTTGTCTTTGACGTACCAGGTCATGCGGGCCATGTGCTGTGGGCCTGCGCCTGCGCACGCGAGTGTGTCGACGATGTTTTGCAGGGCTTGGCGGCACTGGGCCACAAAGTCGTCGGTCTCGAATTGGGCCTGGCCGTTCCAGCCGATCATGCCCGCGACGAACACCATGCGGCCACGCGCTTCGATGCCATTGGCATAGCCTTTGGCGGGTGCCCAGCCTTCGGGTTGCAAGACGTTGAACATGCTTTCTCCTTGGTTGGGGACAGAGCTAAAGATCTGTCCCGCAAAGTTATTTGTTGACTGAAATTTGACGCAGCTTGAAGCGCTGCAGTTTGCCGGTTTCGGTGCGCGGCAGCACGTCCATGAACACGATTTTGCGCGGGTACTTGAACGGGGCGATGGTTTGTTTGACGTGCTCTTGCAAGGCTTTTTCCATGGTGGCATCGCCCGTGTGGCCGGGCTTGAGCACCACATAGGCCTGCACGATGTGGCCACGGTCTTCGTCGGGCATGCCGACCACGCCGCACTCGGCCACGGCAGGGTGTTGCAGCAATGCGCCTTCGACCTCGGGGCCTGCGATGTTGTAGCCGGCCGAGATGATCATGTCGTCGTTGCGGGCCTGGTAGCTGAAGTAGCCGTCGGCATCCATGACGAAGGTGTCGCCGGGTAGGTTCCAGCCGTCTTTCACATAGTCTTGCTGGCGCGGGTCGGCCAGGTATTTGCAGCCCGTGGGGCCGCGCACCGCCAAACGTCCCACCACGCCGGGCGGCACGGGCTGCATGTCGTCGTCCACAATCTGCGCCACATAGCCGGGCACCACCTGGCCGATGCTGCCCGCACGCACCTGCTGGCCCGCGCTGGAGATGTAGATGTGGATCACCTCGGTGCCGCCAATGCCGTCGGTCATTTCGATGCCGGTGGCCTGCTTCCACAGCTGGCGGGTGGCGTCGGGCAAGGCCTCGCCTGCCGACACCGGATGCTTGAGGCTGCTCAGGTCGTGCTGCCCCGCCATCGTCGCCATTTGGCGGTACATGGTGGGCGCGGTGTAGCACTGCGTGACGCGGTACTTGGCCACCGTCTGCAGCAAGGTCTCGGGCGTGTGCTTTTCGAGCAGCACGGTGCTCGCGCCATAGCGCAGCGGAAACGCCAGCAAGCCGCCCAAGCCAAACGTAAAGGCAATGGGCGGTGTGCCACAGACCACGTCGTTTTCAGTCATGCACAGGATGTGACGCGGAAACAAATCGCACATGGCCAGCACATCGCGGTGAAAGTGCATGGTGCCCTTGGGCTTGCCCGTGGTGCCACTGGTGAAGGCGATCAGGCACACGTCGTCGCGGCTGGTGGCGTGCGGCGTGTAGGCAGCGTTGTGCCGCTGCATGCGCTGCTCCAGGCCATCGGCCGCTTCGCTGCGGAACATCACGCTTTGCTTAAGGCAAGGCACATGGCTGGCGTGGCCGGGTGTCATGCAGTGCTGCAGTTCATCGGCCAAGAGGCTGTCGCACAGCGCGGCGCTGACCTGTGCTTTGTCGATGATTTGCGCCAACTCGCCCGCACGCAGCAGCGGCATGGTGGGCACCGCCACCAAACCAGCCTTGAGCGCGCCGAGCAAACAAGCGGCCATCATGGGGCTGTTGCCGCCACGCAGCAAAATGCGGTTACCGGGCACGAGGCCCATGTCCTGCGTCAGCACTTGGGCGATGCGGTTGCTTTTGTCTTGCAGCTGGGCATAGGTCCAGCTGAAGTCGCCACCGCCCGTGTTGAAGTCGCTCACGCCGTGCAGCGCGATACGGTCACCCCGGCCACCCTGCACATGCCGGTCCACCAGTTCCACGGCGCAGTTGAGTTGGTCGGGGTATTTCAGCTCGGGCAGGTCGGCCATGAACACAGGCAGCTGGTCTTTAGGCGGCAGCCGGTCACGCGAAAAGGTGTCGGTGTGGCTGCTGGGCAGCAGTTCGTTCCAGTCCTTCATGTTCTTGTCTCCTTTTTTGTTTCTACTGATCAGCGCTTACCGCACCACACTGTCGAGGTGCCCCGGGGGCGGGGGCCGATTTCTGCGTACCCCCGCAGCATGAGGCCCCGCCCCCGGGGCTCCTCGGCAGCTCACCCGAGCAGACGCAACGAAGCATCAGCCTTTCAACAAGTCCTTGCCAATGATCAGCTGCTGCACTTCGGTCGCGCCTTCGTAAATGCGCAGCGCCCGAATCTCGCGGTACAGCGACTCGACCATCACGCCTTTTTTGACGCCCATGCCGCCATGCATCTGCACCGCCATGTCGATGATCTGCTGGGCGTTTTCGGTCGCGGTCATCTTGGCCATGGCCGCTTCGCGGGTGATGCGTGCGCCCTGGTCGCGCAGCCAAGCGGCGCGGTAGGTGAGTAGCGTTGCGGCGTCAAGCATCGTCGCCATTTGCGCGATCTTGGTTTGGGTGATCTGAAAGTCGCCCAAGCTTTGGCCAAACATCTTGCGTGAACGCGCCCAAGCGATAGACTCGTGCAGCGCACGCCGCCCAAAGCCCAGAGCCGCAGCGGCCACCGAGGTGCGGAACACATCGAGCGTGGCCATGGCCACCTTGAAGCCTTGGCCTGCCTCGCCAATGCGCTGCGCTGCAGCCACCTTGCAGTGGTCAAACTTGAGCGTGGCCAGCGGGTGCGGCGCGACGACGTCGATGCGCTCTTCAATCGTCAAGCCGGGCGTGTCGGCATCCACAATGAAGGCGGTGATGCCTCGCGCCCCCGGCGCCTCACCCGTGCGGGCAAACACCACATAAAAGTCGGCAATGCCGCCGTTGCTGATCCAGGTCTTGCGGCCGTTGAGCACATAGCCGTCTGCCGTGGCGGTGGCGCTGCACTGCATGGCGGCCACGTCAGAGCCGGCATCGGGCTCGCTGAGTGCAAAGGCCGACAGCGCTTGGCCTGAGGCCACGCGGGGCAGGTAGCGTTGCTTTTGGTCAGCCGAGCCCATCAGGCTGATGGCCCCGGTGCCCAAGCCCTGCATGGCAAAAGCAAAGTCCGACAAGCCGTTGTGAAAAGCCAGCGTCTCGCGCAGCAGGCACAGCTGGCGCGTGTCGATCACGTCCGACGCTGCGCCGT
>JBIKQY010000230.1:0-4726 GCA_044349465.1 Limnohabitans sp.
CATGGCATCACCTGCAACGCCATCGGTCCTGGATTTTTCCCTACGGCGTTGACCGCACCTGTCTTTGGTAACCCGGAGTTGGTCGCGCGGCATGCTGCACAAACCTGTGTGGGTCGAAATGGCGAGCTCTCAGACACCCATGGCTTGGCTGTTTTCTTGGCCAGCGATGCGTCCAGCTACATCACGGGCCAAACCATCATGCTTGACGGCGGCTATACCGCCAAATAGCCCCTCAAGCACATGGACGCATCATGTCGCCACACCGGCGTGTCAATGACTTCTCTGGAACACATCAAATGACCCGCTTTGACCCAACCCCATTGAAGCCAGCCGACACGCATCCGGCCATGCTCGGTTCATTGCTTCCCCCCAGTGGTGTAACGCCGTTGAATTTCAGCCCCGGGCCCACATCACTTGCAGCTGAAGTACAGACAAGCATCAAAGCCTTGTTCGACGCGGATCGCATGTGCTCGATGTACCTCTCGCACCGGTCGCCTGAGTTTTTTGACATCCTTGCCAGTACTGTACAACGCTGCCGCCTGGCGATGGGCATTCCTGAACAGTATGAAATTCTTTTCATGCATGGGGGTGGTCACGGGCAGTTTGCGGCGGTTCCGCTCAACCTTTGTCCCAATGGCGATGAAAAAGCGACCTACCTGGTCAACGGCACCTGGTCCAAACGCGCCTTGACCGACGCCTCCAAATACTGCCGCCCCATCGTTGTTTCCTCCGAGAACAAAGATGGCACGTTTACCCACAACCCATCCTTTGAGGATTTGGATCCCGAATCCAAATACGTGTACCTTTGCTCGAATGAAACGGTGAACGGAATTGAGTTGCATCAGTTGCCCAAGCTCAGTATCCAAGCACCCTTGGTGGTTGACGCATCGTCAGATTTTTCCACCAAGCCCATTGACTGGGAGGGCTGCAATGTGGGCGTTCTGTATGCCTGTGCATCCAAAAACATCGGTCACCCTGGTCTCACACTGTGTGTCATTCGGCGTGACTTGCTCGGCACGCCCAGTCCACTTTGCCCAGGCGTCCTGTGCTACACCACCAATTTCCGTGAGGGCAATTTGTGGAACACCATCGCCACCTTCAACGTCGAGGTGGTCAACATTTACATGCAGTGGATGATCGCGCAGGGTGGTGTGCATGAAATGGAACGCCGATCTATCGCAAAGTCGTCCATGTTGTACGACTTGATCGACAAGTCGGAGGGCTTTTACACCACCCCTATCGCAGATCGCGCCATCCGCAGTCGCATGAATATTCCCTTTGATGTCGCCGGTGGCGACGAGGAAACCACACGGGACTTCTTGGTCCAAGGCTGGAAGCGGGGCATCGTCGGCTTAAGAACGCTCACCCCATTTGGGGTTGGGAAGTATTTGAGGGCCAGTTTGTACAACGGCGTCAGCGTGCAACAAGTGGAGGCATTGAGCGCCTTCATGGCAGATTTTTTAAAGACCTGTCGCAACAAACATTCGGCCGCGTAATGTCAACCCCCCTTGAGCTTAGACACCGTGCATACAGCCATGAGCACATTGTCATGGCACCGCCCTTTATCAGCACCCGCAGACACATCGAACAAAGTGTCGACTGCCTGCGCCAAACCATTCACACCACGCCCTAACTCGGAACACATCCCATGAAAGCACTTGTTTACACCAACCCACTCGAAGTCCAAATTCAGGACCGCCCTGAACCTGAATTGGCCCCGGGCGAGGTCGTTTTGCGCATTGATGCAGTAGGCATTTGCGGCTCTGACATGCACGCTTACCACGGGCACGACCCACGGCGTAAGCCGGGTCTGGTTTTGGGACATGAATTTTGCGGCACCATTGTCAAAAGCGATGCACCCGGCTTCGCGCTCGGACAGCGCGTGACGGGCAATCCGCTCATCACCTGTGGTGTTTGTGACTACTGCGTGCAAGGCCGCAACAATCTGTGCAGTCGCCGCACCATGGTGGGCATGACGCGTCCGGGTGCGTTTGCCGAATTCATGTCTATTCCGGCAGCCTCACTGATTGAGATGCCCCAGGACATGCCCGCCATTCAGGCGGCTCTGACCGAACCTGCCGCCACAGCGCTGCATGCCATCAACATGAGCCTCAAGGCCATGGCGCGTCCATTGCCAGAAAATCGCACGCTGATCATTGGCGGCGGTGCGATTGGCATGTTAGCCGCCTTGTTGCTCAAAACCTATGGTGCACGCGGCACAGTTTTGGCCGAAGTCAATCCATTGCGACGTCAATCGGCGGAAAAGCACGCGGGGGTCACCACCTACGATCCACGCACAACTGCCCCCGAAGAAAATGGTTTTGACTATGTCATCGATGCAGTGGGCAGCAAGCTCACCCGGGTCGCAGCCCTCAATGCCGTCAAGCCAGGCGGCGTGGTCATGCACATCGGTCTGCAAGACTGGGCCAGCGAGATCGACATGCGCAAGCTCACCTTGGCCGAAATCACTTTGATGGGCACGTACACCTACACCACAGCAGATTTGCGCGCCACCGTGAAGTTGTTGCACGAGGGTGCATTTGGCGACTTGTCATGGGTAGAAAGCGTGCCAATGGCCGATGGTGCTCAAGCTTTTGCAGACCTCGACAGTGGCCAGATTGCTTCCAGCAAACTGGTTTTGTTGCCCTGACAGGGCACAAATCACAGACATCAGAAATTTCTTCTCTTCAGGCCCATAGCGCCAGCTGGCACTATGGGCCTGCTGGCGCTATGGATGAATACCTGATAGCAGACCCAAAGCGAAAACCATAGATGGGCGCCTGCCCGCTCGCCCTGAAATCATGCAATTTCAAAGCCTTATGGGGTAAACACCAACCCATAAATTCATATAGATGATTTACATTAATTTTCAAGAACAGACGGCAAGCCTGCGTTCCACAATTCAGGCGCCAACTGTTCCAACCTGTTCAATCCACTCAAGGAGAATTTTGTGATCCATTGCGTACTGCACGAAGAAAAAGACAGCGTCGCTGTTGTCGTTGTTGAAGGCATCGAAGCCGGTCAAAACTTGAACGCCCTCATCCTGGACGACAACCGCACCATCACGATCAAGGCCAATGCGGCCATCCCCATCGGACACAAAGTGGCCGTGAAGGCGATGGCCATCGGTGACACGGTCATGAAATACGGCACAGACATTGGCAAGGTGGTTGCAGCCATTGCCATTGGTGACCACGCCCATGTGCACAACATCAAAACCAAGCGCTGGTAATTCAGCACTGATTGCCCTTTTATCTTCCTCAAGGTTTATCTCATGACCATCATTGACAAAAACACCACTTTCTGGGGCTACCGCCGTGAAAACGGCCGCGTCGGCGTTCGCAACCACGTCATCATCTTGCCGCTGGACGACCTGTCTAACGCCGCAGCAGAAGCTGTGGCCCACGCCGTCAAGGGCACCATGGCCATTCCACATCCTTATGGCCGTTTGCAATTTGGCGCTGACCTCGAACTGCACTTTCGCACGTTGATTGGTGCAGGCTCTAACCCCAACGTCGCCGCGGTGGTGGTGATTGGTATCGAAGACAGCTGGACCAAAACCGTGGTCGACGGCATTGCAGCCACAGGCAAGCCCGTTGTGGGTTTCGGCATCGAAGGCCACGGCGACCATGACACCATCATGCGCGCCTCCAAGGCCGCCAAAAAGATGGTGCAACACGCCACCAGCCTGCACCGCGTGGAGTGCCCCATCTCTGACCTGTGGATTTCGACCAAGTGCGGTGAGTCTGACACCACCTCTGGATGCGGCGCCAACCCCACCGTGGGCAATGCCTTCGACAAACTGTATGGCCTGGGCACCACCCTGGTGTTTGGCGAAACCTCTGAATTGACAGGTGGCGAGCATCTGGTGGCCGCGCGCTGCCGCACAGAGCAAGTGCGCACAGACTTCATGAAAATGTTCAACGACTACCAGGACATGATCAAGCGTCATGCCACAACCGACCTGTCGGACTCCCAACCCACCAAGGGCAACATTGCTGGCGGCTTGACCACGATTGAGGAAAAAGCCCTGGGCAACATCCAAAAAATCGGCAAGGAATGCATGGTGGACGGCGTGTTGGGCAAGGCCGAAACGCCCACTGGCTCCGGCTTGTGGTTCATGGACTCCTCTTCTGCCGCTGCAGAAATGGTGACCCTGTGCGCGGCCTCGGGTTTTGCAGTGCACTTCTTCCCCACAGGCCAAGGCAACGTGATCGGCAATGCCATCGTGCCGGTGATCAAGATTTGCGCCAACCCTCGCACCGTGCGACTGATGAGCGAACACATCGATGTGGACTGCTCGGGCTTGCTGCAACAAGAGCAAACCATGGATGCTGCAGGTGATTTGTTGCTGGACATGATGATGCAAACCATCAACGGCCGATTCACATCAGCAGAAGCATTGGGCCATCGCGAATTTGTGATGACCCGTTTGTTCGAAAGTGCCTGACCCTTTGGGCTGAGGATTTCTCCTCGGCCCATGACTCTTTCATCCCAGGGAGAACCCCATGAACACCAGACGATTGACTCTTCATGCTTTGGCATCGGCTGCGGCCGTGTCTGTTGCGCCCTCACTCGCTCTCGCGCAAAGCTCGGCAGACTACCCATCCAAGCCGATTCGGTACATCGTGCCTTTTCCTCCTGGCGGCCTGACCGACGTGATGGCACGCATGATCGCACTGAGTGTCGGCACCTCGCTCAAACAATCCGTGCTGGTGGACAACCG